>NZ_JBEOUK010000019.1:0-133213 GCF_040304045.1 Kitasatospora sp. NPDC094016 | reverse complement strand
CGGTCCGACAACCGCTCACTCGCAGGCGACTTGACCTGCCCCACTCTCGCCACACCACAACCAACGAGACAGGCACCCCAAAGTCACTGGCATTGCCCTTAGGCCCTGTCCGGCCTGGCTGCGGCACTGCCCTTCCAGGGCACGGAATTTGATGCTGCCTCACCCCTGGTCGAGGTTTGTTCGATTCCCTAAACTGCACTCCCCACCTGCCGGCGCCGGCACACGTCATCGGGGCGTGCTCGGCCGCGCCGGCCACCCCCACCAGGAGGTCTTGACATGGTCAAGCACTACTTCAAGTACGCCCTGAGCACCCTCACCGCCGCCATGTTCGCGCACATGGCCTGACCGAGTCGTCCCGGCCTGGGCCGGGGTGAGCATCCCCGGCCCAGGTTCCAGGAGGTCTCGTGTTCGGCACTGCGGTGAGTCAACTCCGGTACGGCGCATCGATCCTGCTCAACCGCAGGATCCGGCCGCAGGACCTCGGGCGGATCGCCGACGACATGGTCCGTACGCTCGCCGAGTTCGGCGAACCGGGCGCGGACTCGGCGCTGCTGCCCGGGCAGGCCGGTCAGGTCGACCCGGAGGTGCGGCGCACGGTCACCCGGCGGAGCCTGCGGGCCACCGCGCGCGCCGCCGTCCGCCACACGGCCTACTACCGGCGGACCTTCGACGACCTCGGGATCGACCCCGAGACGCTCGACACGGAGACCTGGTCGCGGGTGCCCGTCACCCCGAAGGCGGCCCTGCGCGGCCTGCCCGCCGCGTTCGTCTCCGCCGCCGCCGCGCCCGCCCTGATGGCGCTGACCACCGGCACCAGCGGCACCCCGACGGCGGTCTGGTACTCCCGGGCCGAGTTGGAGACGACGATCGCCCTCAGCACCATCTCGGCGGCCCTGACCCTCGGGCTGCGTCCCCGGCACACCGTGGCCTACGCGGGCTGCTCCAGGGCCACCCTGCCGTTGGTCGTCGCGGAGGAGTCCACCACCCGGGTCGGCGCCTCGTTCGTCCAGTTCGGGACGATCGACCCCGCGCTCGCCCTGGAACGCCTCGCCGCACCGCTCGGCCTGCCCGGCAAGGCCCCGCAGATCACCCACCTCACCGCCTCCGCGTCGTACCTCTCCGCGCTCGTGCAGGAGGCCGAACAGGGTGGGTGGCGGTCCGCGGACTTCGGGCTGGAGAGTATCGGGGTGGGCGGCGAGGTACTGTCGGCCCCCCTGCGGGAGCGGGCCGAAGCGGCGTTCGGCGCACCGGTGTCCACGTCCTACCTGATGACGGAGACGCTCCCCTCCGGCGGCACGCCGTGCTCCCAGGGGCATCTGCACCACACCACCGAGTTCGGGCACCTGGAGGTGCTCGACCCGCAGACCTGGGAGCCGACCGCGCCGGGGGAGGTCGGGATGCTGGTGCACACCCCCTTCGTGCCCTACCGGGAGTGCACCCTGCTGCTGCGCTACGCCACCGGCGACCTGGTCCGGCTGCCCGTCGGCGAGACCGGGTGCGAGTGGGCGCACCTGCCGGCCACGTCCGCCGTCCTGGGCCGCTGGTCGGGGCCGCTCAGCGCCTCCGTACCGACCAGGGACGTCCTCGACCTGGTCGAGGGGGAGCCGGACGTGCCGCTGCCGGCCCGGTACACGCTGACCGAGGAGCCGGACGGCGGTGCGCTGCTGCACCTCCTGGTCCGGGCGCTGCCCGCGGCGACACTGCACCGCAGGCTGGAGGAGCGGGCGTCGGCGGCGGGGCTGCCGCTGGCCGGCATCGTGCTCCACGACGACCGGTCGAAACTGCCGCCGTCCAGTCCGGTCCGCGCGGACCTGCGGGAACACACCTTCGAGTCGGCCCGTCCGGTCGGCGTCCGGGCCGGGAGCGGCGCATGAACGCGATCCCCCTCATCGCCCTGAGCTGCTGCGTGGCCCTGCTGATGGCCGCGGCCGGGGGGTACCTGGCCCGCGTGCGGATGCCCAGGCCTCCGGTGGGCGTCTACACCTCGGGCGACATCGCCGTCCTGTGCATCGGCGTCGTGCTGGCGCCGCTGCTCTACCTCAAGCTGCCGGGCGTGGTCGTCTCGGCGCTGTTCGGCCTGGTGCTCTGCCTGGCGGTGCAGTTCACCCTGGCGCCGGTCTGCTCCGGCCGCTGGGCCTGGGGCCTCGCCCTCGTGGCCGCCGGTGCCACGGCGGCGTGCAGCGGCCACCCCGCCGCGGTGCGCGCCTGCACCGACGTGATGCTCGCCGTCGCGGTGGTGGGCGTGGCCAACCTGTGGACGCAGAGCGGAATGCGATCGGCGCACGCGGCCGGCCTGGCCGCCGTCCTGACCTGCTACGACCTGGTCGCGACCACCCTGACGCAGGTCACCGCGAACTTCGTCACCCAGGTCCAGGGACGGCCGTTCGCCCCGATGCTCGTCCTGACGGGCGGCAGCCCGCCGGTCGCCGTGGGCCTCGGCGACCTGCTGCTCCTCGTACTGTTCCCCCTGGTCGCCGCCAAGGCGTTCGGACGGACGGCCGCGCTGCTGGCGGCAGCCGTCGGCGTGGTCGTGACCAGCGCGGTCAGCGGGCTGTTCGCCTTGGGCGCGCTGACGGCGGGCTTCCCGCTGCTGACCGTGCTCGGCCCCCTGATCGTGCTGCAGCACGTGCTGTGGTCACGCCGGCTGGGCGGCGAGCGGACGACGGCCCGCTGGCGCGCCGGCACCGCGTCGCCGGCCCCGCACCCCGACCGCCTCCAGCCGGACCCCGCCCTGACGTCGGCCCTGTCCCTCACCCGGCCCACCGAACTGGCACCGGGCACCTGGATCGCGATCGCCGACGGCCGGATCCTCGGCACCGGCGAATCCCCCGGCCTCGCCCGCCGCGACGCCCGCCGGCGCGGCACCGCCACCGTCCCCATCGTGCGCCAGCTCTGACCGGCCGCCCTTCAGCGGACTTCTGACGACGCCGCCACGGCGCCACGGCGGCACGGCGTTCGCGGCGGCGGCCACGGCGTTCGCGGCTACGGGCGGCGGGGTCGGCCCGGCAAGCGCCGTGCGCTGGTGAACCGCTGCCGTCGCCCGCCGGCCGCCAGTTCGCCGAGGCGCTCGCCGACGACGGAGACGCCGGGCCGGGGCTCCTGCGCGTAGTACCAGGGCTTGCGCCGGCGCAACAGTTCCTCGCCGTGCTCGCCCCAGGTGAACCCGGGTTTCCGCAGCAGCTTCCGGAACACCGAGTCGGCGGTCTCCGGGTGGGCGGCGGCCAGTCGGCGGATCGGCAGTGGCGTGATCGACTCCTCGCGCAGGTACGTGCGCAGCAGGTCCTGGTGCGGTTTGCGGCCGGTGAGGGAAGGATCGGCGAAGAGCTCCCGCAACAGCCCGTAGTCCGCGTAGAAGTTGAGCCCGTCGACCTCGTCGTAGACGACTCCGATGGTGTCCGCGTCCGCGAGGTCCCGCGGCAGCTCGAAAGCCGGAAAGTCGAGGCCCGGGAGCCGCCTGCCCCGGGCGCGGTCGGGATGCCCGGCGGCGGCGTCCTCCTGCCGGTGCCGGTAGTAGGCGTTGAGCCGTTCCTCGGCTTCGGCGGGCGGAAGGACCAGTTCGTCACCGCCGAAGAACTCGACGAACGCGTCCCGGTCCGCCCGCATCGACTCCCATCCCTGCTCGATCTTCTCGGGGTTGCGGAAGACCAGTTCGGGGTGGCTGGTGGCCAACTGGAGTGCCGCCCGGGCGATCTCGGTGGCGCTGGACCTGGGGTAGAACGACATCGCCCCGGAGACCAGCCACGTCCCGTCGGCCGAGAAGACCGGCACCAGGCAGGTGTGGAGGAACCCTCCCTTCGTCACTCCGCGGAAAGCGGCCCGTCCGGCGTTCGAGTACGTGCGGTACTCCAGGTCGTCGATCAGGTTCAGCAGGACGAGGGCATCCCCGTCCTTGCGGCGGATCTCGAAGATCCCCTCGACCGGGTCCCGCCAGCCAAGCAGCATCTCCCGGTCGATTCCGTCCAAGTCCCGCCGCCCACCGACGAACCGGTCCACCACCGTCGAACCGTCCGGCAGGCGGAAGCGCAGGATGAAGTGGTCGGTGATCCGGACCGCCTCAGCCTCGTCCAGCAGCCGCTCAGGCCCGGCGGCCTCCAGCAGCAGGGGAGTCAACCACCGGTCGAAGCGCGCACCCTGCGCGAAGGCGACCAGTTCCCCCTTCAACTCGGCACAGCGCTCGATCAGGTCGGTGAGCGAGCGCTCGCCGTGATCCGCGCCCCGAACGGCGATCGCCATGTCCTGGTCTCCCCACAAGCCGGTTCCGAAGCAGTGATGTGCGAGTTGCTCGGCTCTCGCCGTAGGCATCGACGGTGGCCCTCATCCGGCATGGCCGAAAGCTCGGCCCGCCCTGCCCGCCGCACCCATGGCGCCACGGTAGCGGTCGTGAAGGCGCCGTCGCCGGGGGTCGCTCGAAACCTCACCTGCCGGAGTGAACACGCAGGGTCGACGGCATGCGTCCGAGTGCCGTGATCCCGGCGGCAAGAAGGCCGGCCGAGTGGGCCGGGTCGGGCGTCGGCGCGACGCCCGATGGAACGGAGTCCGTGGTCACCCAGGGCCGAGACAGCTGAGTGTCGCCGCTTGTCCGCCAACGGCCCGTCGGCCGCCGGCGGACTGGTCGCTCCGCTTGGGTCGGCGGCGCGAACCACGTGAAGCGAATCCTTGATCAGGCCAGCTGGGCGAGGCCCTCGGTGGCGATCTTCTCGAAGACGGCGAGGTCGTTCTCGAAGATCGAGTCCGGGACGGGCCAGTGGATCACCAACTCGGTGATTCCCAGGTCGCGGTAGGTGCCGGCCCAGTCCACGAAGGCGTCCAGCGACTGCAGAGGCTTCTCGGCGGTCGAGCCCTGGAGCAGCACCTTCTCCAGCGTCGCGGCGTCCCGGCCCCGTGCCTCGCAGACGGCCGTCAGCTTCGCGATCTGCGCGGCGATCACGCCGGGCGCCTGCTCGACCGGCACGTCCGCGGGGCCCTTCGCGTCGCCGTACGTCACCCAGCCCTGCCCGTACTCGGCCGCCAGCCGCAGCCCGCGCGGCCCGGTCGCGGCGACGTAGAACGGCACCCGGGGGGTCTGCACGCAGCCGGGGATGTTCCGCGCCTCGACCGCCGAGTAGTACGTGCCCTCGCGCGTCGTGGCGTCGGTGCGCAGCAGCTCGTCCAGCAGCGGCAGGAACTCCCCGAACCGGTCCGCCCGCTCCTTCGGCGACCACGCCTCCTGGCCCATCGCCGTCGCGTCGAAGCCCGTCCCGCCGGCCCCGATCCCCAGCGTGACCCGCCCGCCGGACACGTCGTCCAGCGTGATCAGCTCCTTCGCCAGTGTCACGGGGTGGCGGAAGTTTGGCGAGGTCACGAGCGTCCCGAGCCGCAGGCGCTCGGTCGCGGTGGCCGCCGCCGTCAGTGTCGGGATCGACCCGAACCACGGCTCGTCGCGGAACGACCGCCACGACAGGTGGTCATAGGTGTACGCGGCATGGAACCCGAGCTCCTCGGCCCGCCGCCAGATCTTCTGCCCCTCGCCCCACCGGTGGATGGGGAGGATCACGGTGCTCAGTCGCATACCGGCGACCCTACGTCCGTCGGGAAGATCGGACGAATCCCTGTTTCACAGCCGGTCGGGCGATACGGTCACCAGGGTGGCGTGGGGGCGCCATTTTCCACCGCGGCTCCAGGAACTCCTCGCCGGCGTGGGCGAGCGGGAGTTCCGCCACATCATCGTCTACCACCCCGACCGGCTGCTGCGGCAGCCCAGGGACCTCGAAGAACTGCTCACCATCTCCGACGACATGTCGCGGCGGCTGGAGGACACGCTCGCAGACCGGGCCAACGCAGGCAAGCCCCATACCGGCAAGCACCGTGTCCTCAGTCGACCCGTAGTTGTGTCCCGGCCGGGCCCAGTCGACGGAGTCAAGTCCTTCCTACATGCGCGGGACATTACCGCCGCCCCCGCCTATGTGCTCCTGAGGGCCTTCAGCGGGTCGGTGCGGGCGGCGCGGAGGGCCGGGTAGAGGCCGGCCAGGAGGCCGACGACCGTGCCGATGAGCGGGGCGGGCAGGGTGGTGGCGGGCTGCAGGACGGCGGTCCAGTCGCGGGCGGCGGCGACGGAGACCACCGTCACCACGCCGAGGCCGGTGCCGATCAGCCCGCCGAGGGTGCCGAGCGCCGTCGACTCGGTGAGGAACTGGGCCGCGATGTGGCCGGTGCGGGCGCCCAGGGAGCGGCGCAGGCCGATCTCCGCGGTCCGTTCCAGGACGGCGACCAGCGTGGTGTTGGCGATCCCGACCGCGCCGACCAGCAGGCAGATCCCGGCCAGCGCCAGGAACAGTCCGGTCAGGTCGGAGGTCACCGTGTCCTGCAGGCTGTGCGGGTCCGGCGGCGGGACGACCGTGAACGCCTCTGGGGCGTCCGGCCGCAGCGCGAGCGGGAGTTGGGCCGCCACCACCGGCGCGGCGCCGACCCGGGTGGCGACCAGCCCCTGCGCGCCGCGGTCCGGCTGCGGGGCCGGGTTGCCGTACCGCTCGAGCGCCGTACTCGCCGGGATCAGCAGGCTCAACAGGGCGCCCGGCTGGCGTTGGACGTTCGAGTAGATGCCGACCACGGTGTACGGGACACGGTCGATGAAGACGGCCGGCTGGGCGTCCAGCCGGCTCACCCCGAGGCGCTTGGCGGCGGCCTCGCTGAGCAGCACCACCGGCTGCGCGGTCTTCTGGACGAACTCGTCCAGGGTGACCCCGCCGGTCAGGGTCGGCTCCATCGCGGCCACCGCGCCCGGGGTGGCGGCCAGGACGGACAGCCCGGTGCCCTCGTCGGGGCCGTCCGGGCGGCGGGAGACCGTCGGGGCCCCGGGCACCGGCCACCAGACGCCGCCGGCCCGGACGCCGTCGATCGCGGCCATCCGGTGGTCGACGTCGGCGGGGAAGTCGCTCGGCGGGTTGGCGCCGGGGGCGACGCCGTCGGTGCGCGGCTGGTCGGTGACGGTGACAGTGGTGGCCTTGGTGAGGCTGAACCGCTCGCCGATCTGGCCGGTGGCGGTTGCGGTGAGGCCGAGGACGGCGACGAAGGCGCCGATGCCGAGCACCGTGCCGAGCATGGTGAGCACCGAGCGGCCCGGGCGCTGGAGGATGCCGGACAGGGCCTCGGAGAGCAGGTCGCGCGCGCTCAGGTGGGAGGGTGGCTCGGGGAGCACGGCTCCGCCGCGTCGTCGGATGCGGATCACCGGACGGGTGCTCCCGCCTCGCTGAGCACGCCGTCGTGGATGCTCACCCGGCGCTGGGCGCGGGCGGCCACGGCAGGGTCGTGGGTGATGACGACCAGGGTGTAGCCCTGCTCGTGCAGTGCGTCGAACTGGACGAGCACCGCCCCGGCGTTGGCCGAGTCCAGGTTGCCGGTCGGCTCGTCGCAGAGCAGCAGGCTCGGCCGGTTCACCAGGGCGCGGGCGATCGCCACCCGCTGACGCTCGCCGCCGGACATGGTGCCGGGTAGGGCGTCCGTCCGGTGGCCGAGGCCGACCAGGCGCAGCGCGTCCACAGCGGCGGCGCCGCGGGCGCGGCGCGGGGTGTGGTTGTAGACCTGGGCGAGGGCGACGTTCTCCTCGGCAGTGCGGTGCGACAGCAGGTGGAAGGACTGGAAGACGAAGCCGATCCGGCGCCCGCGCAGCGTCGAGCGGTCCTTGTCGCGCAGGCCGCCGGTGTCGATGCCGTCCAGTTCGTAGCGGCCGGTGGTGGGGGTGTCGAGCAGGCCGAGCAGGTGCAGCAGGGTGGACTTGCCAGAGCCGGACGGGCCGGTGACGGCCAGGTACTCGCCGCGGCGGACGGTCAGGTCGGTGGGGCGCAGCGCGACCACGGGCGGGCGGCCGAGGTGGGTGCGGCCGACGCCGTACAGGGCGATCACGGGCTTGTCGCCGGCCTCGGTGGCGGGTTCGGTCACTTGCCGACCACCACCTGGTCGCCGGCCTTGAGGTTCGCGCCCTGTGCCGGGGTGACGGCCACGAGGCCGTCCGCGGTGACGCCGGTGGTCACCGGGACGGTGGTGCGGTTCCCAGCCGCGTCCACCGTGGTGACGGATGTCCGGCCGGCCGCGTTGGTGGAGACCGCGGCGATCGGCACGGCGGTGACGGGGGCGCCCGCCTTGGCCTTCAGGACGGTGAGCCGGACGTTCTTGCCGCTCATCGCGGCGGGCAGCGGGGTGTTCGGGGTGATCGTCACCGGGACGTAGCTCTGTCCGCCGGGTTGGCCGTTGGGCTGGCCGGGCTGGCCGTTGGGGGCTCCGCCGCCGTCGGGGCCGCCCTTGCCGCCGCCCGCCGCGCCGCCGAGGGCGATGACCCTGCCCGCCGGCGGAGTGCTGGTTGGGGCGCCGACGTCGGCGACGGTGCCGGGGACGGTGATGTTGGTGTCCTCGGCGAGCAGTTCGACGGCCATACCCGGTTGCACGCCCGCCGCCTGGGACGGGGTGAGCTGCCCGGTGGCGGCCAGGCCGCCGCTGGTGAGCGAGAGCAGGGTGCCCGAGACCGGCGAGCCGACCGCGCCGTTGACGGCGGTGACGGTCGCGGGGAGGGCAGGCAGGAACAGCACGTGGGCGGCCGGGACCATCGGGCCGTTGGCGGCCCTGGCCCTGGCGAGGGCGGCCTGGTCGGTGGCCAACTGCTTCTTCGCGTTGACGAGTTGCTGGTCGAGATCGCCGGATGGGGGCAGCTGCTGGGCCTGCGGCGGAGTGGTCGCCGTCGGCGGCTGGGCGGAGCCCGCCTTCTTCCTCTCCGCGAGGCCGTCCACCGTCTGTTTGTCCGTGTCCACCGCCTTCTGCGCGGTGTCCACGGCCTGCTGGGTGGTGGCGCCGGTGGTCGGCACCGGGTAGCCGAGCCCGCCGTAGAAGGCCGACACCGCGGCGGCCGTACCCGATCCGTACGTCCCTTTGTCGTCCCTGTCGATGCCGTGTCCCAATCCGGCCAGAGCGTCCTGGAGTTCGGCCACGTCGGGCCCGGTGCTGCCCGGCTTCAGGTCACGGAACGCGGGCACCGCCCCGGGCAGGGCGAACAGCGGCTGCCCGGACACCTCGGCGAGCAGCTTCCCGGCCGCGACGGCGTCCCCCTGCTTCACGGCCAGTTTGGATACGAACAGTTGGGTGACCTCCGCCGAGGCGGCGACAGGGACGACGTTGTACTGCGCGGGTGGGTACACCACCGCGCGGGCCGTGATCGAGGGCGTCAGCACCTGGCTGACGACCGGCACGGTGATCAGACTGTTCGGCGGCGGCGCGGTCTGCGCGGCCCGCTCCGCCGGGGACTTCACCAGCGTCGCCGCCCCCACCCCGCCCACTGCCACCAGCGCGGCCGCCAGCGCCACCCCCAGCAGCACCCGCCTGCGCCGCGCCGCCCGCGAACGGGCGGGCGGGGGCGACGGAAGAGGCTGGGTCATGTCGTCGTCAGCGCTCATCGTCGTCGTGGTCAACGGTGCCTCTCCTCCTCGATGGTGCCCTTGGGAAGAGCATGACCTGTCGGATGTCGTTGAGACGTACGGGGGTTGGAGACGATCGGCCGACAACGAACCCAAGTTGGTACCGCAGCATCACGGGAGCCACCCCTGGTCTGCCTTCAGCACTCCGACAGCACCTCGCTCCGTGTCACCAGCCAGTGGCCATCCCTGGGCGCGAAGGTGTAACTCGCCAGTTGTTTCGGACGGTTCGTCAATTGGCCGGGTTGAACTCTTCCGCTCCGCGCCTCGTACTGGATCCACTTGCCAACGTCGACGCAGTCCACCAGGGTTGCCAACTTCCCGTCCACCGTGATGCTGCGGATCCGGTGATCGACGGACCCTTTGGCAACGAGCCCAGCGCTGGTCAGGGCGCTCAGGTTCGCACGCAGGAGCTCCAGTTGCTCACCCGCCGCGTAATCGGCCAGTGCCGAGCCGTCACCGGACTCATTGGCCACCAGCATCGCCTTCCAGTAGTCACTGTAGCCCTGTTGGACGCGTAGTCGTTCACCTGTGAATGCCTCACCGCTCTCGGTACTCGACCGGTTCGCGGCGAGCGTGCCAACGAATCCGACGACGGCGAGGAGGGCCAGGGCGAGCAGCAGGAGCCAACCACGGCGACGGCCGCCTGCCACCGCCGTCATGCCTGGCCCAGCAGCTTCTTGGCTGCGGCGATCCGCTGCTGGGAGATTTCCCTGTCTGCTTGGAGGGCCTGCTCGTTCCTGCCGATGTACACCTGCTGGTAGGCGGTCAGCACGGCATTCCAGGTGGCCAGCAGTTTCACCTGCTCTTTGCAGTTCATGTCGGCGACCGCTGTGTCCCGCTCTTCCTGTGACACCTGCTCCGGCCAGGCCGCCGAACTCGCCTGTACCGGACTCGCGTAGTTGTAACCCAGCTTGGTCATGCAGCTCTGCCAGTCCGCGAGCGAGGCGCGGACCCGGCTGTCGACGGCGGCGTGGTCGTACGCCTTGGCGCGGAGGGTACCGACCAAGTCCGAGGCGGTGTTCTTGATGCCCTCCGCCTGGAGCCGCCGTTCGAACTCTCCCATGCAGCCCCGGTCTGCCTTGGGATCGGCGGCACTGGCCTTGGTCCCGCGATCCCCCATCAGGGCCTTCTGGTATTCGGGGCCCTGCCCGGCCGGATTCCCCGTACCGGAGGTGCCGTTGCCTTCTGGCCTGGGCGGCCGGTGGTACCCGGTCTGCTGCGCAGCGGAGACGGAGAGCAGGCCCAGAAGCGAGGTGTCGATGGGAGTCTGCGGGGGAGGTGTCGACGCCGGCCCAGGGTCGTAGTCGAACCCCTTGGCGGTCATGCAGGTCCGGGTGGCCTGGCCCATGGCTCGGAAGATCAGCGCGGACTCCTCGGCCCCTACCGAGTAGCCGTCCAGCGGATGGGTTACCGGCGAGCCGTCTGCCGGGTTCGCGCCGATCTGCGGGACCACGGGCTCGCCCACGATGTCGGAATCACCGCCCGCCTTCGTGTCTTTGCTGCAGCCTGCGGCGAGCACCGCTAAAGCCACTACAGAGATGACCACTTGAGCCCTGTTCATCCGCATTCAACACGCCACCTTCATGTCCGACGTCGCCTGTCGACGCAAGCCTCGCACCGTCGTGGCCCCGCCGGAGAGGGCGGGGCCACGACAAGTCTCCCCCGGCTACTGACAGGGAGGAACTACGCCGCTCCACCAGAGGTAGTTCTGGGCGCTGTACGCGTCACCGAAGTAGCTGCCGTCGGCCAGGTAGTGGTCCAGGTGGTTCCACTTGGGGTCGCCGTTGACGGTCTGCCCGAAGCCCCAGCACAACATGTTTGCCTTCTGGTCCGCGTAGCCGCGGCCCTTCAGGTTGCAGCTCTGCGACGCGCAGCTCCGAAGGCCCACCCCACCGTCTCGGGTGTCGTATCCGCCCCAGGCATCCGCCTGGGCCGTCCCGTTTCCGATACCGACTGCTGCGAGGCTCAACATCGCTGTGGCCACAGCGGTTGCCATCCTTCGCATGATCCCTCCCTAGCTCTCACCTTGGCTCCCGCTCATCGGCAGGGGCCCTCAACAAGGGCAAACATGTGCGGGCAAGCCCGCCGAATGGTACGCATGTTCGCTTACTGTAAGAATGGCGCCACATCGAGATCAAGTACAGCGAGAATTTGCGCCGTGCAATGCCAACAAGCCGATTCCGAAGGGCAATTCGATGACCGCTCGATGGCAGATCGAATCGGGGTGAAGTTGCTTATGGGTCGCACCGAGTGCAGACGATCGGAATCCATGCCAAACCGATCAATCGCGCTGCTCGGCGCCCTGCGTGAGCACCGGCGATCAGCTCGTGGCCCAATAGAACATCCCTTCCGAGTGCTTCGCGGGCCATGGAAAAGTCCGGCACGGAATGGCTCATTACCGATGTGGTGGTGCTTCGAGGTGACGGCGATGGGAGATCAAGCGAGACCCCGGTTCTGGCGGGAAGCGCCGGACCTGACGGCCGGGCGCGCCGGTGGAAGCGAGACGTCCGGCAGCAACAGTGAAGGAGCAGAGACTGCATGCGGGCTGTGTCATTGCCACCCCCCTGGAGGTGGGCTTCAAGTTCGGATGACCGAAATATGGCGCTTTAATGCTTGGTCGATACTTGGTTTTATGGGATCTAAGTCGGAAAGCATCCCGAATGTGGCTGCTTCGAGTGAGTCGCAGGGTTCCCGGGACCTGCTCGCAGGTGAAGCAGCCGAATGCGTGGCGGTGCCGTCCGCCGTCGTCCTCGCGGGCACCTTGGAGCCAGCCCTGCCAGGTCATGCCTGACTGAGCAATCACCGGTTATCTCGAACCGTTCCTGATCGCCGCAGTGGAGGCGGGGGCCAACCAGGTGGAGGGCGTCGACTTCGACGTACGCAGCAAGCCGGACCTGAGGGCGCGGGCCCGGGCGGACGCCGTCCGGGCCTGTGAGGGCGAAGGCCGAGTTGTACGCGGAGGCCGCGGGCGTGCGGCTGGGCCAGGTCGTCCACATCGAGGACGTCGACCCGGAGAGCATCGGAAGCGGCTGGTACCGCGGGCACGGCGACTCCGGTGGCGTTTCCGAGACTGACCTCGCGCCGGGTGCCGTCGTGGTCTCGGCCGCGGTCGTGCTGGGATTCGCGATCGCCGCCCCGTAGCTTCTGGTCGCGCCGTTGGGGGCCGACCGAAGACCGCCGCCCCGGGGTCGTCGCCGCCGGAGTTCACGTGGCCGGCCTCCGCATGGGCGACGAGGACGTCCTGACCCTGAGGGGGAGGTGCTCCGCCCCTTAGGGGAGATCCTCCGCGGCGTCATACCGCAGCACCAGACGGGCTCGTCATTCCAGCTCATAGCCCTTGACGCGTAAGCCCGTTACGTTGAGTGGGTGTCCACTGCTGTCATCAAGACGGACGGCCTCACCAAGAGGTTCCCCCGGGTCATCGCCCTCGACCAGCTCACCGTCGAGGTGCGGCCCGGGGTGGTCGGGCTGGTCGGGGCCAACGGGGCGGGCAAGTCCACCCTCATCAAGATCCTGCTCGGCCTCGCCCCGGCGACGTCCGGCCGCGGCGAGGTCCTCGGCCTGGACGTCGCCACCCGGGGCCCGGAGATCCGCGAACGGGTCGGCTACATGCCCGAGCACGACTGCCTGCCGCCGGACGTGTCGGCGACCGAGTTCGTGGTGCACATGGCGCGGATGGCGGGGCTGCCGGCCACCGCCGCCCGCGAGCGCACCGCGGACACCCTGCGGCACGTCGGCCTGTACGAGGAGCGGTACCGGCCGATGGGCGGGTACTCGACGGGCATGAAGCAGCGGGTCAAGCTCGCCCAGGCGCTGGTGCACGACCCGAAGCTGGTGCTGCTGGACGAGCCGACCAACGGCCTCGACCCGGCCGGCCGGGACGAGATGCTGGGCCTGATCCGCCGGGTGCACACCGACTTCGGGATCTCGGTGCTGGTCACCACCCACCTGCTCGGCGAGCTGGAGCGCACCTGCGACCACCTGGTCGTGATCGACGGCGGCAAGCTGCTGCGCTCCTCCTCCACCGCCTCCTTCACCGAGGCGACGGCCGTCCTGGCGGTCGAGGTGACGGACCACCCGCAGGACGCCGTGCCGGAGCCGGGCGACGCCGTCCGCGAACGGCTGGCCGCCGCCGGGCTGTCCGTCCAGCCGGAGGGCTCGCACCTGCTGCTGGTCCGGCTGGCCGGCGACGACACCTACGACACCATCCGCGACACCGTCGCCGGCCTGGGTCTCGGCCTGGTCCGGCTGGAGCAGCGCCGCCACCGGGTCGCCGAACTCTTCACCGACGAGAGCAGGGGAGGGACGGACGATGTCGCTGCCTCCTGACACCAGGTCCGCCGACACCGGCGTCATCCACGACATCGGCTACCGCGGCTACACCGGGCCCCGGCTCGGCCGGGCCTACGCGACGCGCTCGCTGTTCACCCAGAGCCTGCGCGCCGCGTACGGGCTCGGGCGCTCCGGCAAGTCCAAGGTGCTGCCGATGCTGGTGCTCGGCGTGGTCACGCTGCCGGCCGTGGTCATGGTGGCGATCGCGCTCGCCACCAGCGCGAAGGAGCTGCCGCTGGACTACCCGCGGTACCTGTCCTCGTTCGTGCTGATCGTGTCGACCTTCCTGGCCTCGCAGGCGCCGGTGCTGTTCTCCCGGGATCTCCGGCACCACACCGTCCCGCTGTACTTCTCCCGCCCGATCACCCGCGCCGACTACGTCCGGGCCAAGTTCGCCGCCATGGTCAGCGCCCAGTTCCTGCTGATGGCGGCGCCGCTGCTGGTCCTCTACATCGGGGCGCTGCTCGGCGGGCTGGACTTCGGGCACAACACCGGGCACTTCCTGTCCGGCCTGGTCGCCGCCCTGCTGTACTCCCTGGTGCCGACCTCGGTGGCGCTGGTGGTCGCCGCCGCGACCCCGCGCCGCGGCTTCGGGGTGGCCGGGATCATGGGCTACCTGGCGATCAGCACGGCCGTGGTGGCGATCCTGACCCGGATCGGCACCGCCACCGAGTTCACCGTCCCGGACTCCGCCCAGTGGATCGCGCTGCTGTCGCCGAACGACCTGGTGGAGAGCCTGACCAACCAGCTCTTCGACGTCGGCGGGATGGACGGCCGGATGCACGCGCCCGGCGGGCTCGGCGTGGTCGTCTTCACCGCCGCCGTCGTCGCGATGGTGTCCGGCTCGTACGGGCTGCTGCTGCGCCGTTACCGCAGCGTCTGATGAACCGAGGAGTTTGAGAGGGCGTCATGGCCACCATCACCATCGACAAGGTCTCCCGCTGGTTCGGGAACGTGGTCGCCGTCAACGACATCAGTATGACGATCGGCCCAGGCATCACGGGCCTGCTCGGTCCGAACGGTGCGGGCAAGTCGACCCTCATCCACATGATGAGCGGCTTCCTCTCGCCCTCCAGCGGGGCGGTCACCCTGGACGGCGCGCCGATCTGGCGCAACCAGCAGGTGTACCGGCAGATCGGCCTGGTCCCGGAGCGGGAGTCGATGTACGACTACCTGACCGGCTGGGAGTTCGTGCTCGCCAACGCCGAACTGCACGGCCTCGCCGACCCGGGCGCCGCCGCCCGGCGCGCCCTGGACCTGGTGGAGATGGACTACGCCAAGGACCGCCGCACCGGGACGTACTCCAAGGGCATGAAGCAGCGGGTCAAGATGGCCTCCGCGCTGGTCCACGACCCGGCCGTGCTGCTGCTCGACGAACCGTTCAACGGCATGGACCCGCGCCAGCGGCTCCAGCTGATGGAGCTGTTGCGCCGGTTCGGCGCGGACGGGCGGACGGTGCTGTTCTCCTCCCACATCCTGGAGGAGGTCGAGCAACTGGCCCGGCACATCGAGGTCGTGGTGGCCGGCCGGCACGCCGCCTCGGGTGACTTCCGGAAGATCCGCCGGCTGATGACCGACCGGCCGCACCGCTATCTGGTCCGCTCCAGCGACGACCGCCGGCTGGCCGCCGCGCTGATCGCCGACGGCTCCACGACCGGTGTCGAGGTGGACGCGCGGGAACGGGCGCTGCGGATCGAGGCGGTGAACTTCCAGGGCTTCACCACCCTGCTGCCCCGGGTCGCCCGGGAGGCGGACATCCGGCTGTACACCGTCTCGCCGGCGGACGAGTCGCTGGAGAGCGTCTTCTCCTACCTGGTCTCCGCGTGAGGCCCGGCGTCCGAGCCACCGAACTCCCGTACCGGACCCAGGAAAGGGCCGACCGACCATGAACCCGACCGTCGCCAGGCTGACCCTGCGCGGCCTGCTGGGCCGCCGCCGCGGCCTCCTGCTGCTGGTGGTCCCCGCCCTGCTGCTGGTCATCTCGGCCGTCGCGAGCGGCACCGCCAGCGGGAACGAGCACGACCTCACCGTCAAGATCCTCGGGCAGCTCGGCCTCGGCACCCTGGTGCCGATCCTCGGCCTGGTCGTCGGCACCGGCGTGATCGCCACCGAGATCGACGACGGCTCGATCGTCTACCTGCTGGCCAAGCCGCTGCCGCGGTGGAAGATCGTCACCACCAAACTGGTCGTCGCGATCGGCACCACCTGGGTGTTCGCGGCCCTCCCGACGCTGCTCTGCGGCCTGCTGCTGATCGGCACCAGGGACGGCATCGCGCTCGGCTACACCGTGGCGGTGCTGGTCGCCGGGGCGGCGTACAGCGCGCTGTTCCTGCTGCTCGGCGTGGTCACCCGGCACGCGGTGGTGGCCGGGCTGGGGTACGCGCTGGTCTGGGAGTCGCTGATCGGCAACTTCGTGTCGGGCGCCCGGACGCTGAGCGTCCAGCAGTGGGGCCGGTCGGTGGCCGAGGCGGTCGCGGGGGACGCCGCGATCGGCGCCGACGTCTCGCTCGGGGTGGCCGTCCCGCTGCTGCTGGCGGTCACCGTCGCGGCGACGGTGCTGGCCTCGGTGAAGCTGGCCGGACTGACCCTGGCCGCCGAGGAGTAGCCGGCCGGGGTCGGCCCGGGGCAGCCGGGGTCGGTCCGGGGCAGCCGGGGTCGGCCCGGGTCGGTCAGGATCGGCCCGGGTCGGTCCGAGCGGAGGTGCTAGCCGAGCGTCCGGTTGCGGCCCGCGCCCCAGCCGGCCGCGCCGACCACGGTGGCCAGCACCAGCATCAGCACCAGGGTGGCCGTCCAGCCGCCGGTGAGCTGGTGCAGCGCGCCGGCGCCGACCGGGCCCGCCGCCGCGACCAGGTAGCCGACCGCCTGCGACATCCCGCCCAGCTGGGCGGCGCCGGCCGCGCTGCCGGTGCGCAGCACGATGAACGCCAGACCCAGGCCCAGCGAACCGCCCTGGGCGACGCCCAGGATGGTCGCCGACACCCAGGCGCCGGACACCGGCGCGATCAGCAGCAGGGCGACGCCGAGGCCGTTCAGCCCGGCCATGGCCACCGCCAGCCCGCGCTGGCGGGTCATCCGGCCGGCCAGCAGCGGCACCAGGAAGGCGCCCGCGACCTGCACCAGGTTGGAGAAGGCGAAGACCAGACCGGCCTCGCCGCGGTCCATGCCGTGGTCGGCCAGGATGGTCGGCATCCAGGCGACCAGGGTGTACACCAGCAGCGACGAGATGCCCATGAAGAGGCTGATCTGCCAGGCCATCGGCGAGCGCCAGATGCCCTCGATCGGCTTCTCGGCCGCCGCCCGACCGGCCGCAGGGCCGGCCACCCGTCCGGCGGAGAGGCCGGTCGGCGCCGCGACCGCCGCCCGCTCCTGCCGGGAGCGCAGCACCTGCGGCAGCCAGGCCACCGCGGCGATCAGCGCGAGCAGCGACCAGGTGCCCAGCGAGGCCTGCCAGCCGCCGCCGAGGGCGTGCTCCAGCGGCACCGACAGACCGGCCGCCAGGGTCGCGCCGACCAGCATGGTGGTCGAGTAGACGCCGGTCATCGCCGCCGCCCGGTCCGGGAACTCCCGCTTCACCAGGCCCGGCATCGACACGTTCAGCACCGCGATGGCCACGCCGATCACCACGCAGCCCGCGTACAGCGCCGCCACCGAGGGCAGCACCCGCAGCAGCACGCCCGCGCCCAGCACCAGGACCGCGCCCAGCACCACCCGTTCGGTGCCGAACCGCCGGGTCAGCCGGGGGGTGAGCGGGGCGCCGACGCCCTGGAACAGCACCGGCACGGTGGTGATCAGTCCGCTCGCGGTGGCGGAGAGTCCGAAGGTCCGCTGGATCTCGCCGACCATCGGCGACACCGCCGCCAGGCAGGCGCGCATGTTCAGCGCGACCAGCAGGATGCCGGTCAGCAGCAGCGCGGGGTGGGCCAGCCGGGTGCGGACGGGAAGCGGGAGGGACGTGGTGGCAACCGGCTGCTGGGCACGGGTGACGGCCATGGGTGTGCTGTTCTTTCGTGAATGTGCGCGAGGGCGCGGAGGACGGAAGGGAGGCGGGTGCCTACGTCACTTCCGGGCCGCGATGGCCGCGAGGAGCTGCTCGACGGCCGCGGTCGGCTCGGCGAGCAGCGCGCGACACGCGGCCTCGGCACGGTCCGGGTCGCCGCTCTCGATCGCGTCGACCAGCGCCGCGTGGGTGGCCACGGCCACCTCGGGCATGTCGTGGTCGCCGAAGGCCGAGGTCATCGACTCGCGCACGGAGGCGCCGAAGTAGCGGTAGACCTCGGTGAGCGCCGGGTTGTGCGCGGCCTCGACGATGGCGGTGTGGAACTCCAGGTCGTGCTCGACGGTGGCCTCGCGGTCGGTCCGCTCGGCGTGCGAGGCGATCACCTCGGCCTCGCGGGCCAGCGCGGCCCGCATCCGCTCGACGTCCTCGGGGGTGTGCCGCAGCGCGGCCAGTCGGGCGGCCTCGGTCTCCAGCGCGGCCCGGACCTCCAGGACGTCCCGGATGCCCGAGCGCTGGACGCCGCGCAGGACGGCGGCCGGGTCGCTGGTGGAGCGGACGAACGTCCCCTCGCCCTGGCGGGAGACGAGCATGCCGGCGTGCACCAGCACCCGGATCGCCTCCCGGACGGTGTTCCGGCCGACCTGGAGCCGCTCGGCGAGCTCGTGCTCGGTGGGGATCTGTGATCCCACCGGCCAGACACCGCCGGCCAGTTGCTCGCGCAGCTGGTCGATCGCGGTGTCCACCAGGGAGCGCCGTCCGGCCGCCTGGAGGCTGTTGCCGTCGCCGGTCATGCCGGTACTCCCTTCGTCTGGTCACCGCGTCGCTGGTCAGCGCCGGTCGTCGGTCATCCTACAACCGCTTGCCCGGTCATCCTACAACTGGAGGTGAACCCTCGCCGAACACCGCGCCGAACACCACGGCGGGGTCGGGAGGAGGAGTCAGACGCCCGGGTAGAGCTGTTCCAGGACGACGGCGACGCCGTCCTCGTCGTTGCTCGCGGTGACCTCGTCGGCGACGGCGAGCAGTTCCTCGTGGGCGTTGGCCATCGCGACGCCGCGGGCCGCCCAGCCGAACATCGGCACGTCGTTGGGCATGTCGCCGAAGGCGATGGTGTCGGCCCCGCGGACGCCCAGGCGGCGGGCGGCGACGGCCAGCCCGGTGGCCTTGGACAGGCCCAGCGGCAGCAGTTCGACCACTCCGGCACCGGCCATCACGACGCCGACCAGGTCCCCGGCGACGCGGCGGGCGGCCTCGGCGAGCGCGTCGTCGGTCAGTCCGGGGTGCTGGATGTAGAGCTTGCTGACCGGGGCGTCGAGCAGCTGGTCGCGGTCGACCCGGACGACCGGGAGGTCGGAGCCGATCAGCAGTTCGTAGCCGGGGCCGGCCAGCACCTCGCCGTCCAGGCCGTCCTGGTTGGCGGCGACGGCCAGCGGGCCGGTCTCGGCCTCGATCTTGGCGATGGCGAGCGCGGCGAGCCGGCGGTCCAGGGTGAGGGAGGTGAGCAGCCGGTGCGCGCCGGCGTCGTACACCTGGGCGCCCTGGCCGCAGACGGCTATCCCGGTGTAGCCGATCTCGTCGAAGACCGGGCGGGCCCAGGCGGCGGAGCGGCCGGTGACGACGATGTGCAGCGCGCCCGCGCCGGTGGCCGTGGCCAGGGCGGCGCGGGTGCGCTCGGAGACGGTCTCCTCGCTGGTCAGCAGGGTGCCGTCGAGGTCGGTGGCGACCAGCCGGTAGGGCAGGCCGCCACCGCTCGGGTGCTCACCGTCGGGGGAGACGGGGCTGGGGCTGGTGGTGCTCATGGGCCGTACGTCTCCCGGGAGTTGCGGGTGGTGCGGGTGGCGCGGTGCTACTTGACCGGTTCGAGGACGGTCCGCCCGCCGAGGAACGGCCGCAGTGCCTCGGGCACGACCACCGAGCCGTCGGCCTGCTGGTGGTTCTCCAGGATCGCCACGATGGTGCGCGGGACGGCGACCAGGGTGCCGTTCAGGGTGGCCAGCGGGCGGGTCTTGCCCTCCTCGCGCATCCGGATGGCGAGCCGGCGGGCCTGGTACTCGGTGGTGTTGGAGGTCGAGGTGACCTCGCGGTACTTGCCCTGGGTCGGGATCCAGGCCTCGATGTCGAACTTGCGCGCGGCCGAGGCGCCGAGGTCGCCGGAGGCGACGTCGATCACCCGGTAGGGCAGCTCCAGCGCGTTGAGGAAGTCCTTCTCCCACTGGAGCAGGCGGCGGTGCTCGTTCTCGGCGTCCTCGGGAGTGGTGTAGACGAACATCTCCACCTTCTCGAACTGGTGGACGCGGATGATGCCGCGGGTGTCCTTGCCGTAGGTGCCGGCCTCGCGGCGGAAGCAGGACGAGTAGCCGGCGTAGCGCAGCGGCAGCTTGTCGGCGTCGAGGATCTCGTCCATGTGGTACGCGGCGAGCGGGACCTCGCTGGTGCCGACCAGGTACCGGTCGTCCTCGGCGAGGTGGTACACGTTCTCGGCGGCCTGGCCGAGGAAGCCGGTGCCGTCCATGGCGGCGGGCCGGACCAGGGTCGGGGTGATCATCGGGATGAAGCCGGCCGCGGTGGCCTGGGCGATGGCCATGTTGACCAGGGCGAGCTCCAGCAGCGCGCCGACGCCGGTCAGGTAGTAGGAGCGGGCGCCGGCGACCTTGGCGCCGCGCTCGGTGTCGATCGCGCCCAGGATCTGGCCGAGCTCGACGTGGTCGCGCGGCTCGAAGCCCTCGGCGGCGAAGTCGCGCGGGGTGCCGATCTCCTCCAGGGTGACGAAGTCCTCCTCGCCGCCGACCGGGGCGGCCGGGTCGATGAGGTTCGCCAGCGAGCGGAGCAGGCGCTCGGCCTCCTCCTTGGCCGCGCCCTGCTCGGCGTCCGCGGCCTTGACCTCGGCGGCCAGCTCCTTGGTGCGCTGCAGCAGGGCGGCCTTCTCCTCGCCCTTGGCCTGGGCGACCTGCTTGCCGAGCGTCCGCTGCTCGCTGCGCAGTTCGTCGAAGCGACTGCCCGAGGACCGGCGCCGTTCGTCGGCGGAGAGGAGGGCGTCGACCAGGTCGACGTCCTCGCCACGGACGCGCTGCGAGGCGCGCACTCGGTCAGGGTCCTCACGAAGCAGGCGAAGGTCAATCACAGGCCCAAGCGTACCGGGCGGAGGCTCGTCCACCGGTACGGGTTTTCCCCTGGGGATAACCACCCGGATCCTGTGGATAACTTCTGTGGGGAACGCGCGGGGCCGGGGTTATCCACAGGATCCGGGCGGTGCCTGTGGATTGAAGGGGAGGTTGGCCCTCCGATCACCGAAGCCAGGGAATTGAGGTTTCAAACCTCATTTGACCTTCTCGGGTGAGGGAATTGAAGCACTCGGACGGGTGATTTAGTGGCACACGGGTGACTCTGGTCCGATTAGTCATCTCTACGCCGCTAACCAATGATCCGACCGAAACCCGCAGTGGCTATACCGGTTTGTCGACTCATCCCCAGGCCTGTGGATAACTTCCGGCTGTGGATAGTCCCCGCCCCTGTGGATGGCGGGTTCCGGCGCCGCGGGCCCCTGTGGACGACGGGTGCGGTCACCCGCCCCTTCCGTCCGGCCGGGGGAAAACGATCGGAAAAGGGCGAAAAGACAAAGGGCGTCGATCAGATGTTGTCGCGGTGCCGTCGCCTCGCCGTCGCGACACCCTCGCGTGGATCAGATGTCGCCGCGCCCGTCGAGGCACCGGGAGAGCCAGTCGGCGGCGGCCGTGAAATCGTCGTCCGAGGTCCCCTGCCGCCGGTGCGTGGAGACCTGCCGGTCGGCGCGCGGATAGGAGCCGAGGAAGCGCACCTGCGGGCTGATCCGCTTCAGCCCCATCAGGGCCTCCGCCACCCGGCGCTCGGACAGGTGCCCCTCGCAGTCGATCAGGAAGCAGTAGTTGCCGATGCCCTCGCCGGTCGGCCGCGACTCGATCCGCATCAGGTTGACCCCGCGCACCGCGAACTCCTGGAGCAGCTCCAGCAGCGCGCCCGGGTGGTCGTCCGGCAGCCAGACCACCATCGAGGTCTTGTCCGCGCCGGTCGGCGAGGAGACCCGGCCCGGGCGGCCGACCAGGACGAACCGGGTGGTCGCGGTCTGCGCGTCCGCGATGTCCTTGACCAGCGGGTCCAGCCCGTAGATCGGCGCCGCGAACTCGCCCGCGAACGCCCCGTCGTAGCGGCCCTCGGCGACCAGCCGGGCGCCGTCCGCGTTGGAGGCGGCCGACTCCCACTGCGCGTCCGGCAGGTTGGCCGCCAGCCAGCGGCGCACCTGCGCCTGGGCCACCGGGTGGCTGGTCACCGTCTTGACCCCCGCCAGGTCGGTGCCCGGCCGCACCAGCAGCGCGAAGGAGATCGGCAGCAGGACCTCACGGTAGATCATCAGCGGTGCGCCGGCGGCGAGTTCGTCGTTGGTCGCGGTGACGGCGCCCTCGACCGAGTTCTCGATCGGGACGAACGCCCCGGAGGCGTCCCCGCCGCGCACCGCGTCCAGCACCAGCGGCACCGAGGCCAGCGGCACCAGCTCCCGCGTCGCGGCCTCGGGCAGGGTGCGCAGCGCGGCCTCGGTGAAGGTGCCGGCCGGGCCGAGGTAGGTGTAGCGGGTGGCCGACATGACGCCTCCGTGGGGAACAGGGTGGAACCGGGGCAGGGGTGTTGCCGAAGAAGTCACCATAACGACTCCGCCCGCCGGCCGGGAAAGCGTTTCAGCGGCCGGGACCGGAGCCCGTCGGGGCGTGCTACTCGAAGAGCTGCTGGCCGAGGTACCCCCCGGCCGGGACGCCCGGCGGCACCGCGTACAGGCCGCTGGCCTCGTGCCGCAGGAAGCGGGAGAGGCCGTCCCCCCGGGCCAGCTTGCGCTGCACCGGGGTGAAGCCCTTGCGCGGGTCGGCCTGGAAGGCGAGGAAGAGCAGCCCGGCGTCCGGCGAGCCGTCGGGCAGCAGGCCGTCGTGGTACGAGAACCCGCGCCGCAGCATCGCCGCCCCGCCGTTGGCGGCCGGGGCGGCCACCCGGACGTGCGCGTCGGCGGGGATCGCCAGCGCGCCGTCCGGGCCCTGCGCGGCCAGGTCGACGGGGGTGCGCTCGCCGGCCCCGGCGGGCGCGCCGAGCGGCGCGCCGTCCGACTTGCGCCGCCCGATCACCCGCTCCTGCCGGTCGGTCGGCAGTGCCTCCCAGTTGTCCAGAAGCATCCGGATCCGCCGGAACACCAGGTACGAGCCGCCGGCGAGCCAGGCCGGCTGGTCCGGCCCGGCGGTGCAGAACACCTTGGCGGCGAAGCCGTCCTCACCCGGCTGGGGGTTGTTGGTGCCGTCGATCTGGCCCATCAGGTTGCGGCCGGTCATCGGGCGCGCGGTGGCACCGGGCGTACGGGCGAAGCCGGCCGACTGCCAGCGCAGCGCCGCCGTTCCGGCCGCCTGGCGTTGCAGCACCCGCAGCGCCTGCACGGCCACCAGGGCGTCGTCGGCGCCGATCTGGACGAACAGGTCGCCGTCGCCGCGTGCGGGGTCGAGCGCGTCGGCGGGGAAGGACGGCAGCGGTTCGAGCGCCTGCGGTCGGCGGTCGGCCAGCCCGGCCTTGTCGAACAGGGCGGCGCCGAAGCCGACGGTGAGGGTGAGCGAGCAGGGGCCGGCGTCCAGCGACACCTGGTTGTCGGCGTCCTCGGCGGGCTCCCCGGCGGTCAGCCGCTCGGCGGTCTTCGTCCAGCGCTGGAGCAGGGCGCGCAGCCCGTCCCGGCCGACGCCCTCGGCCAGGTCGAAGGCGGCCAGCTGGACCCGGGCCTGCTGGGGTTCGAGGATGCCGGCCTGGTGCTCGCCGTGGAACGGCACCCGGGCCGCGCCGAGCGCGCCGCCCGGTCCGGCGGCGGGCGTTGCGCCGGGGTGGCGGTCCAGGGCGACCGCCCCGGCGACGCCGGCTCCGGCGCCGGCCAGCAGCCCGGCGCCGGCGGTGCCGAGCAGGGCCCGCCGGGTGAAGCCGGCGCGGCCGGGCGCCTGCTCACCCTGTGCTGCGGGCCTCGGCACCGTGGCCCGGTCCGCCATGGCCCGGTCCGCCGTGGTGCGGTCCGTCGTGGCCCGGTCCGTCGTGGTGCGGTCCGTCGTGGTGCGGTCCGTCGAGGTGTGCTCCATCGCGGTCAGCCGATCTTGAACTGCTGGGTCGGGGTGGTCTGGTCGATGTCGGAGGAGCGGATCTGTACCGACACCACCCAGGTGCCGGCCAGCGGCAGCTGCGCGGTGCCGCTCCAGCGGCCGGTGCCCTCCGGGGTGAGCGCCACCGGCAGCGGGCCGAGGTCGCGGTCCGGCAGGGTGAAGGCGAGCTGCACCTCGGGGACGTCCACCGGCTGCCCGTCCGCGCCGGTCAGCGCGAGGTGCACCTCGTTCGGGCCGGTCCGGGCCGGGTTGAGGGTGACGGTCGCCGTCCCCTTGGCGTTCGGGGTGCGGCCCTTGGTGTCGTACGGGAGCTTGAGCTCCACGGTGCGGCCCGGCTCGGTCTGCGGAGCGGGCACGCCCCCGGCGGCCGACCCGGCGGCAGGTCCGGCGGCAGGTGCGACGGCACCGGCCTTGACCTCGCTCGCCACCCGCCCGGGCGGGGAGTTGGTGAGCATCGTGGTGACCACCAGCACCGCCACCGCGACCAGCGCCTCGACCAGCACCGAGCGGCGCAGCCCGGCCCGGGTCGGGGTCAGTCCGCGCTCGCGCCCGGCGCTCTCCCGGGCCGCCTGCTGGCGGGCCAGCTGGGCCTGCCGGAGCGGGTCCTCGGAGTGCGCGGCGGCGACGCCGACCGGCTCCGGCACCGCGGCCCGCTCGACCTCCGCCGCCTCGGCCGGGGCCGCGCGCAGCCGGGCCAGCCAGGTGCGGGAGAACCAGGCGGCGCCGAGCATCACGGCCACGCAGCCGGTCTTCACCAGCAGCAGCCGTCCGTACTCGGTGCCGGTCAGCGCGCCCCAGCTGCCGAGGCCGCGCCAGGACTGGTAGACGCCGGTGGCGGCCAGTACCGCGACCGAGCCGAAGGCGACCTTCGAGAAGCGGTCGACGACCTGCGCGCCGACGCCCTCGCGCAGCGCGACCAGCAACGCGGCCAGGCCGCCCAGCCAGAGCGCCATCGCGATCAGGTGCAGCATGCCGAGCGGCAGCGACAGCCAGACCTGGATGCCGACCGAGGCGTGGTCGGCGCCGACCCAGGTCGCCGCCAGGGCGATCGAGAGGACCAGCCCGGCGACGCCGAGGCCCAGCCGGGCCTCGCGCTGCGGCCGCTCGGCGGCGCGCTGCTCCAGCTCCCGCAGCTCGGCCTCCTCGGCCTCCTCGTCGCCCGCGCTTCCGCCGCTTCCGCCGCTCCCCGTGCTACCGGGGCTCCCCGTGGTCCCGGCGTCGCCGGGCTGCGCCGCCGACCGGGCCGGCTGCCCCAACTGGCCGACCAGCAGCGACAGGAACACCCCGCTCGCCGCGAGCAGCAGCAGCCGGGCGGCCAGCGCGGTGCCGATCCGCTCGTCCAGGGTGGCGCGCACCAGCGACAGGTCGAGGGCCTTGCCGATCCCCGAACCGCGCTCGTACGGGCCGCGCAGCATCAGCACCGCGACGGTGGAGGCCAGCAGCGCCGTCCAGCCGGTCATCAGCAGCCGCTGCATCCGGCGCCGGGTGGCGCCCTCCGGCCAGCAGATCAGCACGAACGCGGCGACGCCGGCGAGCAGCGCGAACGCCGCGTACGCGACGGTGCGCCCGGTGCCGTAGAGGGCGGAGACCAGGCCGTCGGCCTTGGCGCCCTGGAGCGCGGTGGCGGACACCGAGGTGTCCGAGGGCGCGCCGATGGAGAAGGTGAACGCGCCGCCGATCGGGTGCGAGTCCTCCGAGACGGCCCGCCAGGCGACGGTGTACGTGCCGTTGGCGAGCCCGCTGTTCAGCCCGACCCGGGCGGTGTCCGCCTTGCCGTCGGCGTGCCCGGGGTTGCCGGTGTCCACCGCCTTGCCGGCCGGGTCGAGCACCCGCACCGAGTCGCTGGACAGCGACACGGACTCGCTGAAGGTCAGCGTGACCGCCTGCGGGGCGGTGGCGACCACCGAGTTCTGGTGCGGGTCGGTGGACTCCAGGGTGGCGTGCGCGGCGGCCGGTCCGGCGCCGGCGAGCATCAGCGCGAGCAGCGCGCCGAGCGTCCCGAGCAGTCCGGCGATGCGGCGGTGGGCGGCCTTCTCCATGCTGGCGGTCCCCTTAACTCTGGCCGGGACGGTAGGTGAGCTCCTTGACCGGCACCTTGACCGACAGGGTGCCGGACTTGGCGAAGGTCAGGTCGAGCTCCAGCTCGTCGCCGAGGGCGGGGGCCTTCTGCCACCCCATGATCATCAGGTGGGTGCCGCCGCGGGCGAACTCCAACGCGCCGTGCGCGGGCACGTCCAGGCTCGGGACCTGCTCCATGCTCGACGGGGTCGAGCGGTGCATGGTGACGGACTCGGCGCCCGGGCTGCTCACCTTGACCAGCTGGTCCTGCCCGCCGTCGTTGCGGACGGTCAGGTAGCCGGCGGCCATCCCGCCGGCCGGGGGCAGCGGGATGTAGGAGTCGGCGACGCTCAGCTTCGCCGCCCCGCCGCCGGTACCGCCCTGACCGCCTGCCCCGCAGGCGACCAGGATGGCGCCGCCGCCCAGGGCCGTCGCCAGTACCGCGCCCGTGAGCGCCGTCCGCCGGAAGCCGAGGGTCGCGCGGCCGGCCGGGGCGTGGCCGGTCGAGGCCTTCATGCCGCGACCCCCTTGGCGAGCAGCGGCAGGTCGTGCTCGTAGGTCTTCACCTCGGTGCCGCTCAGGTAGAGCACGTGCGCCTTGTCGTCCGAGGGGAGGAAGGCCAGCACCTGCGCGCCGTGGGTCGAGGTGACGGTGCCGTCCGCGTTGACCACCGGGTCCTCGATCATGATGCCGAGCGACCTGGCGGCCGTCTTCACCTTGGCCAGGTCGCCGGTCAGGCCTATGAAGTCGCTGCCCATCGAGTCCAGCCAGGTGCGCAGCACCTGGGGGGTGTCGCGCTGCGGGTCGGTGGAGACGAAGACGACGTTGACCTTCTGCCGCTCCTCGGCCGGGAGCGCCTTCATCGCGACGCCGATGTCGCCCATGGTGGTCGGGCAGACGTCCGGGCAGCTGGTGTAGCCGAAGAACAGCAGCGTGGTCTTGCCGTTGGTCTGCTGCCGCAGGTCGTACGGCTGACCGGAGGTGTCGGTCAGCTGGAGGTCGGGCTTCTCGAAGTTCTTGGTGAGCACCGTGCCCTGGTACGGCGAGTCGGACTTCTGCCGGGTGACCTTGGCGGGGGTCGAGCCGCCCCCGGAGGAGCCGCAGGCGGTCAGCGTCAGGGCGGCGGCGAGCGCGACGGCGGCCGCGCCGGCCAGGCGGGTGGTGCGGGTGGTGCGGAGCATGGGAGATCCGATCGTGCGGGGTGGGACCGCCGGCGGGACCGTACCCGGGGCGTGGGTACGGCCCCGCCGGCGGGGCGGGTCAGGAGGCGGAGCCGCTGCTCCGGCGGCGCAGGCCGAGCACGCCGACGGCGGTGCCGATCACGCCGACCACGATGCCGACCACGCCGAGCACCCGGGCGGTGGAGTCGCTGGACTTGGCGCCGGCCGGGGCCGCGGCGTGGTCGGCGCTGTCGCCGTGGGCGCCCGCGGAGGGGGCGGCGGTGACGCCGCCGTGGGCGTCCTCACCGGCGGCGGCCTTGGTGAGCTTCAGGACGGGGGCCGGGTGGGCCGGCTCGGGCTGGCCGTCCTTGGACTCGTCGATCCAGCGGACGATGTCGCCGTTGTCGTAGGTCTGCAGGGTCTTGAAGACCATGCTGTCGGCGTCGGAGGGCAGCGGGCCGATCGAGACCCGGAACTCCTGGAACTGACCGGGGGCGATCTTGGTGCCGGAGTCGGCGGTCCAGGTGATCTTGGAGACGGCCTCGTTGACGTCGCTGCCGTGCACCTTGATCGGCTTGTCGAGCTTCGCCTTCTCGACGGTCGCGGTCCAGCCCGGCAGCGGCAGGGTGCGGACGGAGGCCAGCGGGTGGTCCAGCGGGAGGTTGACCTCCAGCTTCACCGTGCCGGCGGCGTCGCTCTCGTTCGGCACCCGGAAGTCGACGGCCGTGTAGCCGCCCTGGGCGGCCGCACCCGGGTTCACGGTGACGTGCGCGAACGCGGGACCGGCCAGCGCCACCACGGAGGCGGCGGCGGTGAGGGCGACGGCGGCGAGACGGCGGGTGGGAAGGGAACGCATGATGAGGTGTCTCCGATCGGAGCTCGGCGGACCGGCCCGCGTCCGGGCGACGGGAAGACCGTGCCTCGGCGGGGCCGCGCGTGGGGACGTGCTGGGGACGTGTGGGGGCGGAACCGGGGGCCGTCGGCGTGTCGGGGACACACGGGATGTCGGGGACACACGGGACCGGCCCGGGACGCTGCGCACGACCGGGGCCCGACACGAACAGGGCGCCAGGAGCCGGATCAGTACGCGAAGGCCCCGCGCGGCGGACCGCGCCGCACCACGCTGTGCCGCAGCGCGGCACCCGCCGGAAGCGGACTCTCCCCGCCCCGGACACCGAAGGGGTGGGCCGGACCGGCGGCGCCGAACAGGCCGCGCAGCAGCGCCGCCACCAGCAGCAGCGCCGACCGCAGCGGCGCCGCCCAGTGCTCCCGGGCCGCCGACGCGGTCACCCGCACCAGCCGCCACAGCGCCGCCTCACCGCGCCGCAGCCACCAGCCCGCGACCAGCGCGGCGGCCAGGTGCCCGGCCAGCATCGACGGCGTCATCCCGAACACGCCGCCCTGCCACCACGGCGCGACGGCGTACGCGTTCGGGTCCAGGCCCGCCGAGGAGACCAGCTGCTCGGCGGTCGGGCTCCCGGGCAGGCCGGCCAGCGTGCCGGGGCGCGCCTCGTTGCAGATCAGCCGGCCCGCCACGGTCGGCAGGGTCAGCGGACCGGAGCCGCCGTGGTGCATGCCGGCCATGCCGCCGATCGCGGCGTGGCCGTTGAAGCTGTGGAACAGGCAGTGCAGCCCGAGCTGCCCCGCGCCCAGCGCACCGGCGATGGCCGTCAGCGAACGCTCCCGCCCACCGCAGGCCACCGCGAGCACCAGCACCGCGGCGAAGCCCGTCGCCAACGCGGTCGGCGGCACGTTCCCGCCACCCGCCAGGGCGTGCCCGGCGGCCGCTATCAGCGTGCACACCAGGGCGAACGGGACGGCCCGGGCAAGCCGCAGGTCCCAGGCGGCGGCCCCCACCGGCGCATCCGGTGCGAGGGCGCCCGGGAGCGGGGCGGCGGGGAGGGCAGTCATGGCCGGGACATCATCTCACCGCCTACCTCGCCCGCGTGGGCAGGGTGGGAAATCCCTACGAATGCCCCGTTCGGCAGCGGCGTGCAGACCGGAGAGTGCGCCACTCGGCACAATCCACGGCCTCAGTCCATCCGCCGAACGGGCGGCAGCGGGCCCCGGGCACGGTTCACCGCCGAATCGCCCGGAGATACCTAGTTGTATGTGGAGCCGCAGCCAGGAGGGACCTCCCGTGGACATCTGGTGGACTCTGCACCTCAAGCGCGACCCGGCCAGCGTCCCGCTGGCCCGGCGCATCCTGCTCGGTGCCATGGCGACGGCGGGCGTCGATCCGCAGATCGCCCACGACCTCGGCGTCGCCCTCAGTGAGGCCTGCGCCAACGCCGTCGAGCACGGCGCCTGCGGGCGGCCCGACGACGGCTTCCAGGTCACCGCCTCGATCAGCGGCGACCGCCTGCGGATCGAGGTCACCGACTCCGGCCCCGGCCTGCCCGGCCCCGTCGGCACCCCCGCCCCGCTGCCGCGTCGCCGCCCTGTCCCCCCGCCGCCGCCCCGCCCGGCCGCGCACCGCCGCCCCCGCCGCGGCCGCGCCACCGTCCCGGCCCGCGTCCTCACCGGCCACCAGCCCCGGCGCGACGGCCACCCCTACGACACCCACGTCCTCCCCGCCCGCCCCGCAGCGCCCACGCTGCGCCCCGTGGACCTCGACACCCTCCCGGACCTCACCGCCGAATCCGGCCGGGGCCTCTTCCTCATCCACGCCCTCACCGACCACGTCCAGCTCCGCAACCACCCGCTCCGGGGCGCCATCGTGAGCTTCGACAAGATCCTCAAGTGGCAGGACGGGGCCCTGCTGCGGGCGTCCTGACACGGCGAACTGATGACGACGCGCTGATACGACGAACGCCGGGGGCGCGGACCACGGTCCGCGCCCCCGGCGTTCAGTCGGTGCAGGGTCAGCTGTGCGCGCCGGCCTTGCGGCGGCGCAGGAGGAACACGGTGCCGGCGCCGGCCGCCAGGACGGCGGCGCCGCCGAGGGCGATCGGCAGGGTGCTGGAGTCGGCACCGGTCTCGGCCAGGTGCGGGCCCGCCGACGGCGAGGCGGAGGCCGAACCGTGGCCGGCGGCCACGGGGGTGCCGGCAGTCGGCGTGGCGGCACCGGCCTCGGCGACCCGGAACTCGCCCTCGAAGGGGTTGTAGAACTGGGTGCAGGCGTTCGGCTTGTTGTTGGCCGGGGTGGGCACCTTGTCGTTGTCGAACGCGTCGGAGCCGGCGTCGTAGTTGGCGCCGTACTTCCCGACCGGGGCCTTGGCGGTGGCGGCGATCCGGACCTGGTAGGTGATCTTCTCGCCCTTGGCCAGCTTGAGGTCCGGCGACCGGAGGGAGCGGTCGTCGAGCTTTGCGGGCTTCCAGCCGGAGCCGGTGTTCAGCTGAACGTCGAAGAACTCGGTGCTCCACTGGACGGGGTAGTCCCCGTCGAACTCGTCGGTGACGTAGAGCGAGTTGTGGACGGCGGGCAGATCGACGCCGCTGTTGTTCTGCCAGGTCACGCTCAGCTCGGCGGCCGGTCCGCCCTTGACCAGGGTGGTGCCGTACAGGCCGGAGCCGGTGACCTTGAGCAGCGGGCTCTGGTAGACGCCGCCGTGGCACCGGTCGCTGGTGGTCGGGGTCGGCGTCGGCAGGGTGGACGGCCGGTTGGTGGGGGTGGCCGTCGCGGTGCGGCTGGGGGTGGTGCTCGGAGTCGCCGTGGCGGGGGCGCTCGGGGTGGTGCTCGGGGCCGGGGTGCTCGGCGCGGGGGCGCTCGGGGTGGCCGGGGTGGAGGTGGGGGGCGGAGAGGAGGGAACTCCGACCGCACTCGCGCTGACGGCGCCGACCGTGGTGCCGAAGGAGAGCGCCATCAGCGCGGACGCGGCCAGAAGGCGAGAAGAGCGCACGTTGAGAAGCTCCAGATTGGGGTAAATGGGGTCGATTTCGGGCGACTTGAGGCCTCCGGCGGGGCCGTCGGCGCGGGTCGCGCCCGCGAACCCTACCGGTTGCGAGTGGCTGGTTTCGATCAGATTTGGCGCTAAGTGATCGGTGCTGCCCGGGCGCCTGTTCGGCCACCGGTTGCCGGGGTGGCCGGGGGGCCGGACGATGGCCGCATGAAGCACCAGATGCGAGCCGAGTACGGGGCCGGGGGTGCGACCGGCGGGGTGCGGTTGTGGCACATGGTCCGGGGGGCGGAGAGCGTGGCGATGTGCGGCCGGGAGCTCGACCCGGGCGCGCAGGTGCGGGAGCCGGTGGACTGGGGCAAGACACCGGAGCTGTGCTGCCACACCTGCGGGGCGTACTACCTGCGCGAGACGCCGTACCTGTCGGCCGAACACCAGTAGTGCGCCAACGGGTGGTCTACCGTGATCGGCATGGAGCAACCCCTCGCCCGGCCACGGTCGTTGACCCGTGAGGCCGCCGGGCTGCGGTCCGGCGTACCGGGCCTGTCCGAGCACGTCGACCGGTTCTGCGCGCTGGTCGAACGGGTGGATCCGCTGATCCACGCGTTCGTCCCGGAGCCGGGGCGGCACGACCGGCTGCGCGCGCAGGCGCGGGCGCTGGCCGCGCGGCACCCCGAGCCGGCCGGGCGGCCGCCGCTGTACGGGGTGACGGTGGGGGTCAAGGACATCGTGCACGTGGACGGGCTGCCCACGCACGGCGGTTCGGCGCTGCCGCCGGGGGTCCTGGCGGGGCCGCAGGCCGTGGTGGTGGACCGGCTGCGGGCGGCCGGGGCGCTGGTCGCCGGAAAGACGGTGACCGCCGAGTTCGCGGCGAGCGCGCCGGGACCGACCCGCAACCCGCACCATCCCGGGCACACCCCGGGCGGCTCCAGCAGCGGGTCGGCGGCGGCGGTCGCGGCGGGGCTGGTGCCGCTGGCGGTCGGCACCCAGACGGTGGGGTCGGTGATCCGGCCGGCCGCGTACTGCGGGGTGGTGGGCTTCCGGCCCACGTACGGGCGGATCCCGACGGCCGGGGTGATCCCGAACGCGCCGAGCTTCGACACCCTGGGGGTGTTCACGGCCGATCTGGCCGGGGCGGCCCTGGCGGCCGCACTGCTCTGCGACGAATGGCGGGGCGGGCCGGCGGCCGCCGTACGGCCGGTGCTCGGGGTCCCGGACGGCGCGTACCTGGAGCGGGCCGATCCGGCGGCGCTGCGCGTCTTCGAGGAGAGCCTGGAGCGCCTGGCGCGGGCCGGCCTGACGGTACGCCGGGTGCCGCTGTTCCCGGACTTCGCCGGGATCACCCGGCAACTGCAGACGATCAACCGCTTCGAGCTGGCCCGCAGCCACGCCGACTGGTTCGCCCGGTTCGGCGGCCTGTACCGGCCGGAGACGGCGGCGAGCATCCGGGTCGGTCAGGGCGTCGCGGCGGAGGACCGGGCGGCCGCGCTCCAGGCCCGGGAGCGGTTGCGCGAGCGGGTCGCCCGGGCGACCGCCGAGGCCGGAGTGGACCTGTGGCTGGCGCCGTCGGCGACCGGCGGGGCGCCGGAGGGCCTGCACACCACCGGGGACCCGGTGATGTCGCTGCCGTGGAGCTACCTGGGCCTGCCCGCGCTGAGCCTGCCGGCCGGGCGGACGGCGGAGGGGCTGCCGCTGGGCCTCCAGGTGGTGGGCACGGCGGGCGGCGACGAGCGGCTGCTGGCCCAGGCGGCTTTCCTGGAAGGGGCGTTGGGCGGAAGCCCGGAAGCCTAGGCGAGCGCCGGGTCGGCCGGGTCGTTGGCCTCGGCGCGCAGCAGGCGCAGCAGGAGGCGGGCGGCCCGCTGGTAGGGAACGTCCTCGTCGTGCAGCACGGCCTGGGAGTTGGCCGTCTCCAGGAGGGCGATCAGGGCGAAGGCGAGGTCGTCGAGGTCGGTGCCGGGCCGTAGGCCGCCGGTGGCGCGGGCCTCGGCGAGGGCGTCGGTGATCACCTGGCGCCATTCGCGGGCGCAGTCGGCGAGGGCGTCCCGGACGGCGCCGGGGCGGGCGTCGAACTCGGCGGTGACCTCGTAGAAGAAGCAGCCGCCGGGGAAGACCCGGGCCCGGGAGTAGTCGAGCCAGCCCTCGCAGAGGGCGCGGGCCCGGGCGAGGCCGGGCGGGGTGTCGGCGACCGGGGCGACGACGGCGTCGGCGAAGATGCGGCGGGCGGCGCGGACGGTGGCGAGTTGGAGCTCCTCCTTGGAGCCGAAGCCGGCGAACACGCCGCTCTTGCTGAGTCCGAGGTCGGTGGCGAGGCGGCCGATGGAGAGCGCGCCGAGGCCTTCGACGGAGGCGATCGCGACGGCGCGGTGCAGCACCGCCCGGCGGGTCTCCTCGCCGCGCAGGACCCGTCCGTCCGTGGTCGATCCGGCCATCGGCCACCTCAGTTCTCGTCGTCGCCGTCGCCGTCGCGGTGCGTGCCGCCAGGGTAGCCCGGGGGTGGGCGGCGGACTTCCTGTTCATAAAACTGCACGAACGGTCGTGCTAATATCCGGACCCAGCACGGCCCCCGCACCCCGGCACGCCCGTCCGCACCGACAGGGAGACCGCATGGACCCGGCCCTCGCACTGGTTCGCACCGCCCTCAACACCACCTCGCACCTGGCGCCCCGGCTGGCCGGCCGCGCCGCGTACGAGCTGTTCCAGCGTCCGCTGCGGCGCAGCGCCGTCCGCCCAGCCGAGCGGGAGACCCACCGGCAGGCCGCCGTCGAGCGGATCACCGTGAACGGCAAGGAGGTCGTCGTCTACCGCTGGGGCGACGGCACCCGGCCGGTGCTGCTGATGCACGGCTGGCGATCCCGCGCCTCGCGCTTCGCCCCCTACGTGCCCCGGCTGCGCGCGCTCGGGCTGAGCCCGGTCGCCTTCGACGCGCCGGGCCACGGCGACTCCGGCGGCCGGGCCACCACGGTGCTGGAGTACCGCGCCATCGCCGGGCAACTCCAGGACGGCTACGGCGGGTTCGAGGCGATCGTGGCGCACTCGCTGGGCGTGGCCGGGGCGTTCCTGGCGCTGCGCGAGGGAGTCCGGGCCGGGCGGCTGGTCGCCCTCGCCGGGGTCAGCGAATTCGCCTGCCTGCCGGGCGCGTTCTGCGCCGGGCTCGGCCTCGGCCCGGTGATCGAGCGGGACCTGCGGCACCGGATCGAGCACGAGCTGTTCGCCGGCACCGAGGACCCGTGGCGGCGCTTCGACGCCGCGCACCGGCCCGAGGAGGTGTCGCCGCCGATCCTGGTGGCGCACGACGAGGACGACGACGTGGTCGGAATATCGCACGCGCGGCGCCTGAAAGCCGCGTACGGTGACCGGCTGGAACTACTGGTCACCCGGGGGCTCGGCCACCGCCGGATCGTCGCCGAGCCCACCGTCATCGACAACGCGATCGGCTTCCTGTCGGCCGGTCAGGAGGTCAGTGCCGCATGAGCCGTGCCGGAGAACTCGTCGAACTGCACGCCCGATCGCTGGAGTTGGCCGCCGAAGTGGTGGACGGCCTGCGGTCGGACCAGCTGGAGCTGCCGAGCCCGTGCGCGGGCTGGACGCTGCGCCGGCTGATGGAGCACATCGTCGGCCAGCACCAGGGCTTCGCCGCGGCCGCCCGCGGCGCCGGGCCCGACCTCGCGCTCTGGGCCGACGCCCCGGTCGGCGACGACCCGGCGGGCGCCTTCCGCCGCACGGGCGCCGAGCTCACCGAGGCGTTCCGCGAGGCCGTGGCGGCCGGGCGCGAGGTCTGGCTGCCGGAGATCCGGCACGGCGGCCCCTTCCCGCTGGCGCACGCGGTCGGCTTCCACCTGCTCGACACCCTGGTGCACGGCTGGGACGTCGCGGCCGCGCTCGGCGTCCAGGCCCCGTTCACCGCCGTCGTGGACGGCGACGAGGCGCTGGCGGCGACCCTGCTGGCGGTCGCCGAGGCCGTCCCGGCCGCGCCGGAGAACCGGGTGCCGGGCAAGGCGTTCGCGCCGCGCCTCGAACCGGGTGCGGAGGGCGGCCGGTTCGACCGCGCGCTGGCCCTGCTCGGGCGGGACCCGGCCTGGAAGGCCTAGGGCGGTCCGGGCAGGGCCTAGGCGTGCCGGCCGCCGCGCTGTTCGTCGGGGAAGCGCGGCCCGCCGATCAGGAAGAGCAGCGCGGCCGTCGGAAAGCCGGTCGAGGCGGCCACCAGCACGATGAACTCCCAGAACATCTCCTGCTCCTCGTCAGTCCCGGGCCGCCCGGACACCCGAAGGTGATCCCAAACCTGACAGGCCCTGATTGGCCGAATTGTCCGGTTGCTATTCGACGGTATGACCGGATTGCCCAGGCTGCCACCGGGCGGCGGGGACCGGCCCGCGCCACACCGGCGCAGGGGTCTGGGCGCCGGGCGGGGGTGGCGGCCACACTGTCGGGATGCAGCTACAGCTCGCAGGGGAAGCACGGCGGCCGGACCGCGAGAGCGAGGACTTCGCGGCGGCCTCGCCGGAGGCGCTGGTACTGCTGGACGGCGCGAGTTCGCCGGCCGGCCTGGAGTCCGGGTGCCGGCACGGAACCGCCTGGTACGTCCGCCGGTTGGGCGTGCACCTGCTCGCCCGGCTCACCGACCGGGTGGACCGCTCGATCGCCGAGTGCCTGGCCGACGCCATCGTGGAGACGGCCGCGCTGCACGGCGGCCGCTGCGACCTGGGCCACCCCAACACCCCCGCGGCGATGGTGGTGGCGGCCCGCCGGCACGGCGAGTCGCTGGAGTACCTGGTGCTCGGCGACTCGCTGCTGGTGCTGGAGTACAAGGACGGTCCGCCGAAGGTGATCGGGGACAACCAGCGCTTCCCCGGCGGGGAGGAACTGCGTCGGCAGGTCTGGGCGACCGTCCCCGGCTCGGCCGAGCGGGCCGCGCTGCACCTGGAGTACGCGCTGGCCGTCCGGTCCGCCCGCAACCGGGGCAACGGTCCGTGGATCGCCGCGGCCAGCCCGAAGGCGGCCGGGCACGCGGAGACCGGCTTCGTCCGGCTGGAGCGGCTGCACGCGCTGGCCGCGCTCACCGACGGCGCCTCGCGCTTCACCGAGCGCTTCGGGCTGGGGAGTTGGGCGGACGTGCTGCGGCTGCTCGCCGAGTCCGGTCCGGGCGAACTGATCGCGCAGGTCCGCGAGGTCGAGCGGGCGGACGCCGCCTGCGAGCGCTGGCCGCGCGGCAAGGCGCACGACGACGCCTCGGCGGTCTACGCGCTGCTGTAGCGCGTAGACGGCCGAGGCGCCGGGGGGTGCGGTCACCGGGGTGGTGCGGTAACCGCCGGGGCAGTGCCGTCAGTCGATCGGGTGGCCGAACCGGCCGGACTGGAAGTCCTGCATGGCCTGCTCCAGTTCGCGGTGGCTGTTCATCACGAACGGCCCGTACCAGGCGACCGGTTCGCGGATCGGCTGCCCGCCGAGCAGGATCACGTCCAGGTTGGGGTGGCGGGAGTCCTGCTTGGTGTCGGCGGTGATGGTGATGGTGTCGCCCTCGCCGAACACGGCCGCCTGCCCGGTGTGGACCGGGCGGCCCTCGACGCCGACGGTGCCGTCGCCGTTGAGGACGTAGGCGAGCGCGTTGAAGTCCGGCCGCCACGGCAGGGTGACCTGCGCGCCCGGGGTGATGCTGGCGTGCAGCAGGGTTATCGGGGTGTGGGTGACGCCCGGGCCCCGGTGGCCGTCCAACTCGCCCGCGATCAGCCGCAGGATCGCGCCGCCGTCCGGGGTGGAGAGCAGCTTGACGTGGCCGCCGTGGATGTCCTGGTAGCGCGGGGCGGCCATCTTGTCGGAGGCCGGGAGGTTGACCCACAGCTGGATGCCGTGGAACAGGCCGCCGGTGGTCACCAGCGACTCCGGCGGGGTCTCGATGTGCAGGATGCCCGAGCCGGCCGTCATCCACTGGGTGTCGCCGCCGCCGAGGTGGCCGCCGCCGCCGTGCGAGTCCTTGTGGATGAACTCGCCGTCGATCAGGTAGGTGACCGTCTCGAAGCCGCGGTGCGGGTGCCAGGGCGTGCCCTTGGGCTCGCCTGCGGCGTACTCCACCTCGCCCATCTGGTCCATCATGATGAACGGGTCGAGGTACTTGGTGTTGATCTTGGCGAAGGCGCGGCGGACCGGGAAGCCCTCGCCTTCGAAGCCCTCGGGCGCGGTCGCGACGGTGAGGACCGGCCGGGCGCTGGTGGCGGCGGGGTCGGGGGTGGCGACGCGCGGCAGGGTCAGCGGGTTGTCGACGGTCACGGCGGGCATGTCGGCCTCCTTCGGGGGTTCCTCTGGCCTACGTCCACGAGGTTAGTTCAATTCTCAACAACAAGCAAGTTGAAAGTTGAACCATATGGTGACGAAGGAGCGCGGGGCTCCTCCTCCGGGATGGGTCAGCCGTACATGCGGCGCATGGTGAAGTCGACCATCTGCTCGACCGCCTTGGCGTCGAACACCATCCGGTGCTCGCCCTCCATGTCCAGCGCGAAGCCGTAGCCGGTCGGCAGCAGGTCCAGGACCTCGGCGCCGGTGACGGTGAAGTGCTTGGAGTCCTTGCCGGCGTAGCGGCGCAGCTCCTTCAGCGAGCTGAACATCGGGATCACCGGCGTCGGCGTGTTGTGCAGCGCCAGGAAGCCGGGCCGCTCGCCGCGCGGGCAGTGCACCTTCGAGGTGATGAAGATGGCCTGGAAGTCCTCGACCGCCATCGAGCCCGTGGTGAACGCCCGGACGGCGTCCGCCAGCGACGGCGGGGAGGGCTCGGGGTAGAGGGACTGCTGGGACGCCTGCGACTGCGCGCCGTAGGCGTCGGGGCCGGGCATGCCGTTCATGCCCGGCTGCGGACCCGCCTGCTGCTGGTAGGGGTCGCCCGGGTATGCGTTCTGGTCATATCCGTACACACGGACAGGCTATCGGGAGCGCACCCGCCCGTGCGGGCGTCGATCCTGACAAGGACTGGTCGTCCCGACTTGTGGGACGTGACCACGTTCATAGCGGATTCACCGCCAGGGGCTTGCCCAAGTTACCGCTGGGTAGCATCATGATGCGTACTGGTGGGTACGGGGCGCCCGAACGCGGCGGTCTCCCGGAAGCGACGAACCGGAGAAAACGGCCATGGGTCACTACAAGTCCAACCTGCGGGACGTGGAGTTCAACCTCTTCGAGGTGTTCGGTCGCGAGCAGGTCTACGGCTCCGGACCGTTCGCGGACATGGACGTCGAGACCGCGAAGAACATCCTGAGCGAGATCTCGCGCCTCGCCGAGAACGACCTCGCCGCGTCCTTCACCGACAGCGACCGCAACCCGCCGGTCTTCGACCCCGAGACCAACACCGCGCCGGTCCCGGCCACCTTCAAGAAGAGCTACCAGACCTACATGGACGCCGAGTGGTGGCGTCTGGGCATCCCGGAGGCGATCGGCGGCCAGGTCACCCCGTCCTCCCTGATCTGGGCCTACGCCGAGCAGGTCCTGGGCTCCAACCCGGCCATCTGGATGTACTCCTCCGGCCCCGCCTTCGCCGGCGTCGTCCACGACGAGGGCACCGAGGAGCAGAAGAAGGTCGCCCAGCGGATGACCGACCGCCTCTGGGGCGCCACCATGGTCCTCACCGAGCCCGACGCGGGCTCGGACGTGGGCGCGGGCCGCACCAAGGCGATCAAGCAGGAGGACGGCTCCTGGCACATCGAGGGCGTGAAGCGCTTCATCACCTCGGGCGAGCACGACATGTCCGAGAACATCATCCACCTGGTGCTGGCCCGCCCCGAGGGCGGCAAGCCCGGCACCAAGGGCCTGGGCCTGTACATCGTCCCCAAGTTCGACTTCGACTGGGAGACCGGCGAGCTGGGCGAGCGCAACGGCGCCTACGCCACCAACGTCGAGCACAAGATGGGCCTCAAGGCCTCGAACACCTGCGAGATGACCTTCGGCGCCAAGCACCCGGCCAAGGGCTGGCTGCTCGGCGAGAAGGTCGACGGCATCCGCCAGATGTTCAAGATCATCGAGTTCGCCCGGATGATGGTCGGCACGAAGGCCATCGCCACCCTCTCCACCGGCTACCTGAACGCCCTGGAGTACGCCAAGGAGCGCGTGCAGGGCGCCGACATCTCGCAGTTCCTGGACAAGACCGCCCCGCGCGTCACCATCACCCACCACCCGGACGTGCGCCGCTCGCTGCTCACCCAGAAGGCCTACGCCGAGGGCATGCGCGCGCTGGTCCTGTTCACCGCGTCCGTCCAGGACGACATGGTGGCCGCCGGCCTGCGCGGCGAGCGCGACGAGGCCGCCGAGCGCCTCAACGACCTGCTGCTGCCGATCGTCAAGGGCTACGGCTCCGAGAAGTCCTACGAGCAGCTCGCCCAGTCCCTGCAGACCTTCGGTGGCTCCGGCTACCTGCAGGAGTACCCGATCGAGCAGTACATCCGGGATGCCAAGATCGACACCCTCTACGAGGGCACCACCGCGATCCAGGGCCAGGACTTCTTCTTCCGCAAGATCGTCAAGGACGGCGGCCAGGCGCTCACCGCGCTGTCCGAGCAGATCCAGAAGTTCCTCGGCGCGGCCGAGGGCGGCGACGCCCTGGCCGCCGAGCGCGAGCTGCTCGCCAAGGCCGTCGGCGACCTGGACGCCATCGTGGGCAAGCTGCTGGCCGACCTCACCTCGGTCGAGCAGGACGTCAAGAACATGTACAAGGTGGGCCTCAACACCACCCGCCTGCTGCTCGTCTCCGGCGACGTCGTCGTCGGCTGGCTGCTGCTGCGTCAGGCCGCGGTGGCGCTGGCCAAGCTGGAGGCCGGGGCCTCGGAGAAGGACGTCCCGTTCTACCAGGGCAAGGTCGCGGCGGCCCGCTTCTTCGCCAAGAACGTCCTGCCGACCGTCGCCCCGCAGCGGCTGATCGCCGAGGGCATCGACAACGAGATCATGGACCTGGCGGAGGAGGCCTTCTGAGGCCCTCGCCCCACCCGTCACCCGCCGCGGTGCCCCCAGGGGCTCCGCGAGGGGCGTGACACCTCTCCGACCGCCTGACAGCACCCTCACGTCGAAGGGCCCGGCCACCGCCGGGCCCTTCGGCGTTGCCGCCCGTCCGCCCGTCCGCCCGTCCGCCCCGCACCCGTCGCCGAGTTCGCCCGTTTCGCACCGGTTGTTCGGGGGGCACGGGAGCCGGGCCGGGCCTGGCGATGACCGTCCGCGACCGGCGCGGATCTCTGGGTGTACGGAGTTCGGCACGGCGTCACTTCACGGTTGTGTCCTCGTTCTGCATCCGTTGGGAGGTTCCGAATTCCCTGTCCGTGTACGGGCATATGCTCAAGGTGCGAAGCCGACTCCCCATCCGGCTTCGGCCCTCCCTCGACTCAGGAGCAGTATGTCGACCGCCGCCGCCCGCCAGGCATTCTTCGACCGGACGCACAGCGACGATCTGATCGCGTTCCTCGGCACCTCGCCGTCCCCGTACCACGCGGTCGCGAGCGCCGCCGAGCGGCTGGAGAAGGCAGGCTTCCGGCAGGTCGCCGAGACCGACGTCTGGGACGGCGCCGCCGGCGGCCGTTACCTGATCCGGGGCGGCGCCCTGATCGCCTGGTACCTGCCGGAGAGCGCCCGCCCCGAGACCCCGTTCCGGGTGGTCGGTACCCACACCGACTCGCCGAACCTGCGGGTCAAGCCGCTGCCGGACACCGGCTCGGCCGGCTGGCGCCAGGTCGCCGTGGAGATCTACGGCGGCGTCCCGCTGAACACCTGGCTGGACCGTGACCTCGGGCTCTCCGGCCGCCTCGCGCTGAAGGACGGCAGCTCGCGGCTCGTCCAGCTGGACGAGCCGCTGCTGCGGGTGCCGCAGCTCGCGATCCACCTGGACCGCCAGGTCAACGACGGCATGAAGCTCGACAAGCAGCGCCACCTCACCCCGATCTGGGGCCTCGGCCCGGTCGACGAGGGCTCGCTGATCTCGTACGTCGCCGAGCGCGCCGGCGTGGACGCCGCGGACGTGGCCGGCTGGGACCTGATGACGCACGACGTCCAGCCGGCCGCCTACCTGGGCCGCGACCGCGAACTGCTGGCCGGCCCGCGCCTGGACAACCTGCTGTCCGTCCACGCGGCCACCGCCGCGCTGGCCGCCGTCGCCTCCGCCGAGGACGCCGCCGACCTCCCGTACATCCCGGTGCTGGCCGCCTTCGACCACGAGGAGACCGGCAGCGAGTCGGACACCGGCGCGCAGAGCCCGCTGCTCGGCAACGTCCTGGACCGCACCGTCCACGCCCGCGGCGGCACCCCGGAGGACCGCGCCCGGGCGCTGGCCGGGACGATCTGCCTCTCCTCGGACATGGGCCACGCCGTCCACCCGAACTACGCCGAGCGGCACGAGCCGGGCCACCACCCGCTGCCGAACGGCGGGCCGATCCTCAAGGTCAACGTCAACAACCGCTACGCGACCGACGGCGTCGGCCGGGCGGTGTTCGCGGCCGCCTGCGAGAAGGCCGGCGTGCCGTGGCAGTCCTTCGTGTCCAACAACGCGATGCCCTGCGGCACCACCATCGGCCCGATCACCGCGGCGCGCCTCGGCATCAAGACGGTGGACTGCGGCATCGCGGCGCTGTCCATGCACTCGGCGCGCGAACTGTGCGGCGCCGAGGACCCGTACCTGCTGGCCAGCGCGATCAAGGCGTTCCTGGAGGGCTGATCCCCCCTCAACGGCGAAGGGGACCGGCGGAGTACGCTCCGCCGGTCCCCTTCCGCGCCGGACGGGCTACTCCAGGCCGGCGAGCACCAGCGGCAGCCGGCGCGCGCCGTCGGCGACCAGCTTCACCGGCACGCCCCAGTCCTGCTGGTGCACGTGGCAGGCCGGGAACTCGATCTCCGGATCGTCGTCGCAGGACGCGGCCATCGCCGAGACGTGCAGCACGCCCTCGGTGACCTCCTCGGAGAGGACCAGCTCGCGCGACAGGTCGCTGTCCGCCCCCGCGCCGGAGACCAGCAGCTCGGGCGGGGTCGCGCTGACCAGCAGCCGGGTGGACGGGCCGTACCGCTCGTCCAGCTTCTGGCCGCTCGGCGCCGAGAACACCACGTCCAGCCGGAACGCGCCCGGCGCGACCTCGGTGGCCGCCCGCCGGGTGCGGTGCGCGACCGACTCGACCCGCACCGCCTCCTCCGGCAGCCGCAGCCTGGTCAGCCGGTGCCGGGCCGACTCGACCACCACGATGTCCCCGTCCACCAGGACGGCGCCGGACGGCTCGCGCAGATCGGTGGCCAGCGTGGTGACCTCGCCGCTCGCCGGGTCGAAGCGGCGCAGCGCGTGGTTGTAGGTGTCGCTGACCGCCACCGAGCCGTCCGGCAGCACGGTGACGCCCAGCGGGTGCTGGAGCAGTGCCTGCGCGGCCGCGCCGTCCCGGTGGCCGAAGTCGAAGAGGCCGGTGCCGACGGCGGTGTGGACCGTCCCGGTTTCACGTGAAACCCATCGGATCGAGGAGGTCTCCGAGTCGGCCACCCACAGCCGCTCGCCGTCCGCCGAGACCGCCAGACCGGACGGCTGGGCGAACCAGGCCTCGCCGACGGGCCCGTCCACCAGGCCCTCGTTGGTGGTGCCGGCCGCGACGCCGACCGTGCCGGCGGCCGGGTCGTACGCCCACAGCTGGTGCACGCCGGCCATCGCGATCCACACCCGGCCGTCGAACCAGGCGACGTCCCACGGCGAGGAGAGGTCCACCTCGCGGGCCGGGCCCTCGGTCGCCGAACCCTGCCACCACTGGCGGCCGGTGCCCGCCAGCGTGGTCACGGAGCCGTCCGCCAGCCGCACCCCGCGCAGCGCGTGGTTGACGGTGTCGGCCACGATCACGTCGAAGTCCGAGCCCTCCGGCAGCAGCGCCAGCCCCTGCGGCTCGCTGAACCGGGGGCTGGTGCCGTCCACCAGGCCGCGCTGCCCGTCGCCGATCCGGCGGACCACCGTCTCGCCGTCCTCGGCCAGCTCCACCAGCGAGTGGTGGCCGGAGTCGGCGACCAGGAAGTGCCCGTCGGGCAGCCGGACCGCCTTGCCCGGGAACTTGAGGTCCCCCGCGGTCGGCTCCGGCGCCACGTACGGGCCGTCGCCGCGGCGCAGCGTGCCCTTCGCCGCGTGCTCGGCCTCCAACTCCTCCACCAGCCGCGCGATCGCGTGCGCGTGGCCCTCGCCCGCGTGCTGGGCGACCACGTACCCCTCCGGGTCGATCACCACCAGCGTCGGCCAGGCCCGCACGGCGTACTGCTTCCACGTCGCCAGCGCCGGATCGTCCAGCACCGGATGGTGCACCTCGTACCGGGCGACCGCGTCCACCACGGCCTGATGGTCCGCCTCGTGCACGAACTTCGGCGAGTGCACCCCGACGATCACCACGGTGTCCCGGTGCTTCTCCTCCAACTCCCGCAGCTCGTCCAGGACGTGCAGACAGTTGATGCAGCAGAACGTCCAGAAGTCTAGTACGACACACTTACCTCGCAGGTCGGCAAGCTTGAGTTCCTTGCCGCCTGTGTTGAGCCATCCACCGGCGCCGACCAGCTCGGGGGCGCGGACACGTGCACGAGAAGCCATGCCCCAATCAAACCCCACGCTGCCCGTTCGCATTCCGGCACAGGGCGTCACACCGTGGAACGAGGCCTGCGCTGATGTTTGGCGGCCTTGTAGGCTGCGACGGACTTGCGCGACGAGCGCCAGACTCCGTCGGTGCCCTGTACGGCGTTCAGACGACCGCGCTGGGCTGCCTGCCGGAGAGCCGCGAGGGACAGCTCGTCGTCGACCAGCGCGGCGAGCGGGACCATCCTCGCGGGGCCGGCCACGTTGGGGACGATGAAGCGGTTGAGGTTGTCCTCCATGGCCCGGGCGATCAGTTCACCGAGGCTGCCGTAGTCCCCTGCGTCCGCTCTGCGCAGCGCAGTCAAGTACGCGTCCCGCTGCCGCTTGAAGATGATGATCGGCGGATATCCGAGGCGGACGAGGACAAGGTTCATGACGAGTCGGCCGGTTCGGCCGTTGCCGTCGAGGAACGGATGGATCCGTTCGAACTGGTTGTGGATGCGGGCCAGTACTTCGGGGAGCGGGCGGCCGAGATCCGCGCCCTTCTCGATCAGCTGGCCAACGGCGCAGGCCTCGTTAACCCACTGCTCGACTTGTGCCGGCACCAGCGGCCAGCGCGGCGGTGTCATTCCCTCGGCGAAGGGGGCGATGTCGTGTTCGCGGAAGTTGCCGGGGCCCTCGCGGTCGCCAGCCTCGGGGTGGGGCGCCACGTTCCAGACCGGGGTCATCGCCGTGTGGTGGATGTGGCGGATCTCTCCGAGGGTGACGAGGCGCCCGTCATGCCAGGCATCGGGTTCCAGCGCCTGGCCGTAGACCCAGCGGGCTGCGTCGGCGTATCCCTGGACCTCGTTGTACTCGCTGAGCGGCTTCGCTCCGACGGCTCGCCCTTGATCCAGAAGTGCTTGCACCTCACGCAGAACCAGCGTATTGCCCTCAAGCGCGGTGGAGTGGTGGGCCTCCTGATGCCAGATGTCGTCCCAGATCTCGTGGGCTTCTCTGGGGCTGGGAAGTCCGCCGAAGCGCTCGTTCAGCTCGGTCAGTGCGCCGGTGAGTCGGTTGTAGACAGTGTTGCGGCTGGGCCTGCCTCGTCCGGCCAAGGTCGCTCTCCTCGGAGTTGATACATGCCATGAGTGGCTAATTGAACTTATCAACTTCGAGGGCGGCCGAGGGGTTGACCGGTGCATGCTGGCCCTGGAGCGGCAAGATCCCTACGAGAAGGTCCAGAAGTCCAGGACGGTGATCTTGCCCCGGAAGTCGGCGAGCGTCAGCTCCTTGCCACCGGTGTTCAGCCAACCGCCTGCCCCGACCAGCTCGGGGGCGCGTACACGTGCACGAGATGCCATGCCTGTATCCAACCGCATCGTGGCCGGGCGGCATTCCGGGCCGGCATTCCGGGGCGGCGGTCGTGGTGGGGTGTGGCCGGGGGTGGTGGGCGTGTCGGCGGGGTGGGGGTCGGGGTTCGTGCTGTCGTTGTCCGCATGATCACCTCACCCCTGCTCCGGTCGGCCCTGACGGTCGCGACCGCTGTCCTGCTCGCCACCGGTGCCGGTGCCGCCTCGGCGGCCGCCGGGCCCGTTGCGCGTGACGTCACCGCGGAGCAGTGCCAGGACGCCGGGGGGTGGGTGGAGGGCTCCGGGTACTGCGTGGGGGCCGAGGGTGACGACGACTGGGGGCAGCCGATCGACGGGCAGGCCGTCAACCCGCATCCGGCGCCGGGCGAGGAGGACTGAGGGCGTCGGGGCCGGGGCCGGGTCAGGGCCGGGGGAGCTCCGCCTGCCAGCGGGTCTCGCCGTCCTGCTGCTCGCCGGTGGGGGTGAGGCCGAGGGCCCGGGCGACGGCGGCGGAGGCGTGGTGGTCGGGGTGGATGTGGGCGGTGACGGTGCTGACGCCGGTGGCGGCGAGGTGGGAGAGCAGGGCGCGGGCGGCCTCGGTGGCCAGGCCGCGGCCCTGCCAGGGGGTGCTGACCACCCAGGCGAGCTCGGCGGCCCCGGGGCGGACGGTGGTCTGGACGTAGCCGGTGAGGCGGCCGTCGGCGCGCAGCCGCAGCACCCAGTTGCCCCAGGTCTCGGCGGGGTCGGGGGAGCCGGCGGCGAGCCGGGCGTAGCGGACGCGCAGGTCGTCGGCGGTGGCCGGGGAGCCGCCGGTGAAGGCGTGCAGGGCGGGGTCGGCGAGGACGGCGGCCAGCTCCTCGGCGTGCTCGGGGCCGATCGGGAGGAGGTCGAGGCGCTCGCTGTGCAGCGGGGCGGCGGGGTCGGGACGCATGCCGCCATTGAACGCCCGTGTGTGGCGGTGCTTCCCGGCGGGCGGGGGGATCGGGTCGAATGGGGGTCACGTCGACACGGAGGAGGCCGCTGTGCGGTATCTGGTCAGGGAGAAGCTGTTCGCAGTCGGAGACGACTACTGGATCGAGGACGACCGGGGCCACAAGGCGTACCTGGTGGACGGCAAGGTGCTGCGGCTGCGGCACACCTTCGAGCTGAAGGACGCGCACGGGCGGGTGGTCGCGGTGGTGAAGGAGAAGGCGTTCACCGTCCGCGACGCGATGAAGATCGAGGACGCCGACGGCGAGGTGGTCGCGACCGTCCGGGAGAAGCTGTTCACCCCGTTCCGCGACAAGTACCTGGTGGAGCTGGCCTCCGGCGGCGAGCTGAAGATCCACGGCAACCTGATCGACAAGGACTACCGGATCGAGAACCACCACGGCGACGACCTCGCCCGGATCTCCCGCAAGTGGTTCCGGATCCGGGACACCTACGGCGTGGAGATCGCCGACGGCGCCGACACCGGCCTGCTGCTCGCGATCGCCGCCTGTGTCGACCACCTGGTGCACGAGGAACACTGATCCCCCACTGACGTCAGGGGTCTGCTTCCCCGGTCCGCCGCCCGCCCCGCTGATGGCCGTCGCCTTCCGGGCGGTGGACCTGCTGACGCCCGGCGGGCTCGGCGCGATCCTGGTCGAGCCGGAGCCGCACCCGGCGGTCCGGGTCTCGGCCAGCTGCAACATCGCGGTGGCGGCGGTGGTGTCGGCCGCGATCGCCTGACGGCCCGTCCGAGTGCCTGGGTGCGCCCGGCCGCGTTCGGCTGATGGAGCGTCGGTCGAAGGCCGGCGGTGGCGGCGAGGATCCGACCGGGGTCGCCGACCTGCTGCGGCGGTGGGGCCCGGCCGGTAACGTACCGGCATGGCTGACCTTGAAGAACGCGCCAACGTCGTCGCGTCCGGCTCGCGGCGGGCCGGGGCAGGGGTGTCCGTGCGACGGCGCCGCGTCACCGACCTCGCCGACTGCGTCCGGGTGCTCGGCGACGTCCACACCACCGACGGCTACCCCGCCGACTGGCCCGACCGCCCCGCCGCCTGGCTCACCCCCGGGGGCCTGCTCGCCGCCTGGGTCGCCGAACTGGACGGCCGCCCGGTCGGCCACGTGGGCCTCTCCCGCAGTGCCCCCGGCGACGTCGCCCCCGGCCTGTGGAGCCGCCGCACCGGCGGCCGCCCGGAACTCACCGCCGTGATCGGCCGGCTCTACGTCGCCCCCACGGCGCGCGGCCACCGGATCGGCGCACAGCTGGTGGCGACCGCCGTGGCGCACGCGCGGGCGCTGGGCCTCCACCCCGTCCTCGACGTCCTCGCCACCGCGGCTCCGGCGAACGCCTGCTACCGCCGCCTCGGCTGGACCTGGCTCGGCAGCGGCGAACAGCAGTGGGCCGCCGACCACACGGTCGTGGTCCACTGCTTCGCCGCCCCGAGGGAGTAGTCGGCTTCCCGCGGGCGGCCGGTGGCGGCGCCCCGTCCGGAAGCGGCGACGGCACCACTGGAGCGGGGCCGTTCGTCACACGGGGATGACTTCGACGCCCTGCTCCAGGCCGGCGAAGTCGCCCGGGTTCCGCGTGTAGAGCGGCAGGCCGTGGGCGGCCGCGGTCGCCGCGATCATCAGGTCCATGCGGCGGGGGCGGGGGTCCCGCTCGGCCCGGATCGTGAGGGCGACCAGGGTGGCGAACCGCCGAGCCGCCTCGCGGTCGAAGGGGAGGGCGGCGAACTCCGCCTCCACGTCCGCGAGTCGCTGGGCCCTGGCCATCATCTGCACCGGGTCCTTGGCCATGGCGACGCCCTGGGCGAGTTCGGCCAGCACGATGGACGACAGCGCGGCATCGGCCGGCAGGAGCTGTGGATCGATCTGCGGCAGATCGATCACGACGCAGGTGTCGAGCAGTCCGCGTCGGCGTCGCTCAGTCACTTCCGCTCCCACGGGTCGTCGCCGCCGATCCGGTCCTCGTCGCCGTAGAAGGCGTCGGCTTCCGCGCGCATCTGCGTGGCGTCGACCGTCGGCGCGTTCCGCCACTTTCGCTGAAGTTCCTCGACGGGGACGAATCGGCGGCGACTGCTGATCGGCCGGACTTCGGCGATCTCGGTGCCGTTGCGAGTGATGTGGTAGATCTCGCCGGCTTCGACATCGTCGAGCACGGCCTTGGACCGCGCTGCGAGTTCGCGCTGCGTGATGGTCTTCATGTGGCAAGTGTATCGCGCCGTAATGCACCGTGTCGCACTGGCGGGGGAGACCGGCTCGGCTATCCGGCCGGGCGGTCCGTGGTGGGTCGGTGGTGCGTCAGAGGCTAGGAGTTGGAGTGCACTCCATGGCAAGGGTCGGTCCGTATCCCCGTCCACTCGGGGAGTCCGGGCCCGTGGCGCGGAGCGGACGGGCGGTGGCCGGGCGGGGTTCGGTGTTTGCGGAAACGGCAACAAAGCTTGCCGATATGGCCGGTCCGGCCGCAGCCTGGCGGTGGAGGTGAGCGCCATGGGCGACACGACGAGGACGGCAGGGCCGGCGGCCCCCCGGGACGACTACGACGCGGTGGTGGTCGGCGCGGGCGCGGCCGGGCTGAGCGCCGCGCTGGTGCTGGGCCGGGCCCGGCGCCGGGTGGCGGTGGTGGACGCGGGCCAGCCGCGCAACGCCCCCGCCGCCCACATGCACGGGTACCTGAGCCGGGACGGCATGCCCCCGGCGGCGCTGCTGGAGGTCGGTCGGGCGGAGGTCGCCGGCTACGGGGCCGACCTGATCGACGCCCGGGTCGACCACGTCGAGGGCGTCGCGGACGCCGAAGGCGCGGGGGCGGGCTTCGCCGTCCACCTGGCGGGCGGCCCCGTGCTGCACGCGCGCCGGGTGGTCGTCGCCACCGGCCTGCGCGACGGGCTCCCGGAGCTCCCGGGCCTGCTCGAACGCTGGGGCCGCGACGTGCTGCACTGCCCGTACTGCCACGGCTACGAGGTCCGCGACCGCCCGCTCGGCGTGCTCGGCACCGGCCCGGGCGCGGTCGGCCAGGCGCTGCTGCTCCGGCAGTGGTCCGCGGACGTCGTCCTGATCACGCACACCCTCGCGCCGACCGGGGCCGAGCGGGAGCGGCTCGCCGCCCGCGGCGTCCGGGTCGTCGAAGGCCGGATCACCCGGCTGGTGACGGACGCCGACCGGCTGCGCGGTGTGGAACTCGCCGACGGCCGGGTGGTGCCGCGCGAGGCCGTGTTCGTCTTCCCGCAGCCGGTGCCCCGGGACGCGCTGCTGTTCGGCCTGGAGTGCGCCCGGGACGAGAACGGCTGGGTCACCACCGACCGGGCCGGGCGCACCAGCGTCCCCGGCGTCTGGGCGGTCGGCAACGTCGCCGACCCGCGGGCCCAGGTGGTCGTCGCCGCCGGGACGGGCGCGGCGGCGGCGTTCGACCTCGACCACGACCTCGTCGCGGAGGAGATCGGACGGGCGGTCGCCGAACACCGCGCGTCCGGCGCCGCCGTTCCCGCCTGAGCGGGGGGAGAGAGCCCCCGGCACCTCCGCCCGGCGTCACCTGTCCGCCTTCAGCACCCTTCCGACCGCAGCACCCCTTCCGTCACCCACGATCGGAGAACCCGCGATGTCCGAACACCAGCACCAGCACGGCCAGGGCCACCAGCACGGGCACCACCACGGCGACGTCCCCGCCGCCGACTTCGACTGGGACGCCCTCGCCGCCCACCTGGAGCGGGAGGCCGAACTGCGCGCCCCCGCCATCACCGGGGCCGCGCAGTGGCTGCGGTCCCTGCGCGGCGAGACCGACGGGGTGCGGCGGGTCCTCGACGTCGGCAGCGGACCCGGGGTGATCGCCGGACTGCTGGCGGAGGCCTTCCCCGAGGCCGAGACGGTCGCCGTCGACCAGTCGGCCGCCCTGCTGGAGCGCGCCCGGGCCCGCTCCGGTGGCCGTCTGAGCACCCAGCAGGCCGACCTGCCCACCGAGTTCGGCAAGCTCGGCGAGGCCGACCTGATCTGGTCCGGCAACGCGATCCACCACCTCGGCGACCAGCAGGCCGCCCTGACCTCCCTCGCCGCGATGCTCCGGCCCGGCGGCCTGCTGGCCGTCGCCGAACGCGGCCTCCCGATGCGCTACCTGCCGCGCGACTTCGGCCTCGGCCGGCCCGGCTTCCAGGCCCGGCTCGACGCCGTGCACGAGGACGGCTTCAGCACCATGCGCGCCGAACTGCCCGGCGCCACCGAGGAGGTGGAGGACTGGCCGGCCATGCTCATCCGCGCCGGCCTCACCCCCAGCGGCACCCGCACCTTCCTGATCGACCACCCGGCCCCGCTCGCCCGCCCCGCCCGCGAGCACCTCCACGCCCAACTCGCCCGTCTGCACGACCAACTCGCCGACAACCTCGCCCCCGAGGACCGCGCCACCCTCGACGCCCTCCTCGCGGAGGACGCCCCCACGGGCATCCTGAACCGCCCGGACGCCTTCTTCCTCTCGGCCATGACCGTCCACACCGCCCGCAAGGCCGCCTGACGGCCGTGGGGCCGAGCCTGCCGCGGCCGGGGAGTCCCCGCCCCGGCCGCGGCAGGGGCCTACAGGCAGGGGCCTACAGGCAGGGGCCTACAGGGTGTGGCCGAGAGCGGTGATGAGGGCGGCGATGCGGGCCTCGTCGCGGCGGTAGTGGGTCCACTTGCCGATGCGGGTGGCGCGGACGAGGCCGGCGCGCTGGAGTTCGGCGAGGTAGGCCGAGACGGTGGACTGGGCGAGGCCGGCCTTGGCCTGGATGTGGCTGACGCAGACGCCGACCTCGCGCGGGTCGGCGACCGCTTCCTCCAGGGGGAAGTGGCGTTCGGGTTCGCGCAACCATGCCAGCAGTTGCAGGCGCGTGGGGTTGGCGATCGCCCGCAGGGCGGTGACCAGGTCAACATCCATGGCTGGAAGCGTACCGGCGCGGTACCGCAGTGCCTCGGCGCGCCGGGGCCGGTGGGGCGCCGGTGGCCCGGACGCGGCCGTCGGTGACTGAGCGTCAGATTCCCGGCGGTGTCGGGAGGGTGGCGGACGGCCCGGGCGCCGGGCCGTCCGCCGCGGCTCAGCCCTCCTGGCCGCCGAAGCGGGTGGTCCAGGCGGCCAGGTCCTCGTCGGTGATCTTGGCGAACAGCACCGGCGGCACGGTGAACGCCGTCCCGGCCGGCACCAGGTCCAGTGCCCGCGCCTGCTCCGGGCCGACCCAGGACAGGCCGGCCGCCGGGGCGTCCCCGGGCAGGGCGAAGGCGCCGCGCATCGCCGCCGCCGCGGTCGGGATGAACGGCTCGGAGACCACCGCGTACAGCTGGACCAGGTTCATCGCGGTGCGCAGGGTCAGCGCCGCCGCGTCCGGGTCGGTCTTCACCTGGAGCCAGGGCGCCTTCTCGTCCAGGTACGCGTTGCCCGCGCTCCACAGCGCGCGCAGGCCCTGCGCGGCCTTGCGGAAGTTGAGCGCGTCCAGCTGGGCCTCGTACTCGGCCAGCAGGGCGGCGATCTGCTCGCCGAGGCGCTGTTCGGCCTCGCCGGGCGCGTGGCCGGCCGGGACGGCGTCGCCGAAGCGCTTGCGGCTGAAGGTGAGCACCCGGTTGACGAAGTTGCCGAGGGTGTCGGCGAGGTCCTTGTTGACGACGGAGGCGAAGAGGTCCCAGGTGAAGCTGGAGTCGTCCGACTCGGGGGCGTGCGCCATCAGGAAGTAGCGCCAGTAGTCGGCCGGCAGCAGTTCCAGGGCGACGTCGGTGAAGATGCCGCGCTTCTGGCTGGTGGAGAACTTCCCGCCGTAGTACGTCAGCCAGTTGAAGGCCTTGACGTAGTCGACCTTCTTCCACGGTTGGCGCGAGCCGAGGATCGTGGCCGGGAACATCACGGTGTGGAACGGGACGTTGTCCTTGGCCATGAACTCGGTGTACCGGACGCTGTGGTCGGCCTCGTACCACCAGGACTTCCAGTCCCGGGCCTGCCCGGCCGGGGCCGCGTCCGCCCACTCCTTGGTGGCGCCGATGTACTCGATCGGGGCGTCGAACCAGACGTAGAACACCTTGCCCTCGGCCGCCAGCTCCGGCCAGACGTCGGCCGGCACCGGAACGCCCCACTCCAGGTCGCGGGTGATCGCGCGGTCCTGGAGGCCCTCGGTGAGCCACTTGCGGGCGATCGAGGAGGCCAGCACGGGCCAGTCGTCGCCGTGGGCGGCGATCCACTGCTCGACCTCGTCGGTCAGCTCCGACTGGAGCAGGAACAGGTGCCTGGTCTCCCGGACCTCCAGGTCGGCGCTGCCGCTGATCGCCGAACGCGGTTCCAGCAGGTCGGTCGGGTCCAGCACCCGGGTGCAGTTCTCGCACTGGTCGCCGCGCGCCTTGTCGTAGCCGCAGTGCGGGCAGGTGCCGACGATGTAGCGGTCCGGCAGGAAGCGGCCGTCGGCGTTGGAGTACACCTGCCGGATCGCGCGCTCCTCGATGAAGCCGTTGCGCTGGAGTTCGCGGGCGATCTCCTGGGTGATCTCGCGGTTCTGCGGGGAGGAGCTGCGGCCGAAGTGGTCGAAGGACAGCCCGAAGCCGTCGTACACCGCCTTCTGCGCGTCGTGCGCCTGGGCGCAGAACTCGGCGACGGGCAGTCCGGCCTCCTGCGCGGCCAGTTCGGCGGGCGTGCCGTGCTCGTCGGTCGCGCAGATGTAGAGCACCTCGTGGCCGCGCTGGCGCAGGTAGCGGGAGTAGACGTCCGCCGGGAGCATCGACCCGACCATGTTGCCCAGGTGCTTGATCCCGTTGATGTACGGAAGGGCGCTGGTGATCAGGTGCCGAGCCATCCTCGGATGCTCCGATTTCTCCCGCACGCGCACCCCACCCGGAGTGCTGTGCCAGGCGCAGGGGTCCACTGTGGGCTGCCAAGCCTACCGCCGCCGGGCCGGGGGGACGGTGCGGCTCAGGTGTGGCTCAGAGGGCGGCCTCAGGGGGGCGGGCGCGGTTCAGGGGCGCTGCCGCTCGGGGGTGGGTGCGGTTCGGGGCGGTGCGGCTCAGGGCCCGACGGAGTCGCTGTACCGGTCGAACTCCCCGGCCTTCACCCCGCGGACGAACGCGGCCCACTTGCGCGGCGTGGTCCGGACGACGATCTCGGGGCGGTCCGACTCGCGGATCTCCACCAGACCGTCGGCGGCTCTGATCTCGACGCACTCGTTGCTCTCGCCGCTGGACGAGGACTTCCGCCACTCAGTCATGAGAAGTCTTTCAGTAAGGCCCGGATGAAGTCCCGGGACTCGGCCGGCCCGAGGGCGACCGCGGCGGTCTCCTCCTTGATCTGTCGGTACGTCTGCAGCTCGGTGTCGAGGTGCACGAACTTCGGCCCGTTCGAGAGGTCGATCTGCACGGTGTCGAGCTCGGGAACGGGCCCGCGGGCGAGGTAGAGGCTCTCCCCGGACCCGGGAAAGGTGTCGACGCTGAACGGGATGGTCCGGATCTCCACCCCGGGCCGCTCGGAATCCTCCAGCACGCCGAGCAGTTGGTCACGCAGCACCGCCGCCCCGCCGAACTGCATGCGCAGCGCGGATTCGTGGATGTACGCGGCGTACGGCTTCGGGCGTTCGGTGAACAGCCGCTGGCGCTGGATCCGGAATGCCGTGCGGGCGTCGGCGTCCGGCTGGGGCATGGGTGGCCGGACCCGGGCGAACACCGCGGAGGCGTACGCCGAGGTCTGCAGCAGTCCGGGGATGAAGGTGGTGTGCAGGATGGCCAGCGACTCGGCGTGGTGCTCCATCTCCGCGATGTCGATGAGCCCGCCGGGCAGCCGGCCGCGGTAGCCGTCCCACCAGTACTTGCGCCGGTCCTGTGTCATCGCGAGCAGCGCGTCGAGGTAGGGGCCGTCGGCGCAGTGGCAGGTGCGGGCCCAGAGCCGGAGCCGTTCGGCGCTGATGCCGGACTTCCCGTTCTCCATCTGCGAGATCTTGGGCAGGTCGGTGCCCAGGGTGGCGGCCAGGCTCTTGGGCGTCACGCCCACGCGTTCGCGCATCTTGCGCAGCTCGATGCCAAGGCGCTGCTGACGCACGGTCGGCGACAAGCGGGGTGGCATGACTCTCTTCTCCGGATCGCGGCTCGGGTCGATGCTTCCGGTGAAGTGTGCCGTGCTTACCCAGCCCTAGCTACTGAAATGGGGGATACCCCACGATGGAGTGAACGTTCTCCCGCTCGGTAGCAAGTCTTGCACCTCGACCCTATGGTCGTTCTCGCGTCAGTCACTGACTTGTTGTGGCCTAAACAGCCGCCAATCAGCCGTAAATACACACCAGATGCATGGTCGGCACGCTCGACATCACCGACCGGAGACTGTCATGCCGCTTCCGCTGCTTCTCACCCCCGCCCACCGCGTTCCCGCTATCCGGTGAACGGCCTGCTCGTCGCCGGTTTGTCGGCCCTGCTGCTCGCCGTGCTATTCGTCGGCTGGCTGGTCTGGCTGGTCAACGCCCAACCCCGCGAACCGCGTTCCGTAAAACGCGAGTTCGTCGTCCGCCATTCCTCCGCCGCCGTCGAGAAGAAATAGCGCGCGGCAGCGGTGGCCCCCCGTCGGGAGGGGGGCCACCGGAGGATGCGGTCAGCCGTCGCCGAAGTGGTCGAATTCGCCGCGCTTCACGCCCTCGATCCAGAGCGCGAACTTCTGCGGGGTGGTGACGATGATCGCGTCGGGGCTCTCGGATTCGCGGACCTCGATCAGCCCCCGCTCGTTGACGGACACCTCCACGGAGTCGCCGCCGTCCCGGGTGCTGCTGGTGGACTTCTGCCACTGCTGGGTCATCGGTTTCCTACTCCCATCGCGGTTCCTGCCTGGCACCCTGGACAACTCCCGGGCGGCCGTTCAGGAACGGGGGCGCACGGAGGGTTGGGCACCGCGCGAAAGGCGCTCGACGAGGCGGATCCGGGCGGCGGGCCACTCGTCGGCGAGCATCGAGAAGTAGGCGGTGTCGCGCCACACGCCGGTGGCGCGCCGCTTCTCGCGGCGGTGGACGCCCTCGTACTGGGCGCCGAGACGCAGGATCGCGTTGCGGGAGCGCTCGTTGAGCGCGTCCGTCTTCCAGTAGACCCGGCCCATGCCCAGGTCGTCGAAGGCGTGGGAGAGCAGCAGCAGCTTGGCCTCGGTGTTGACGGGCGAGCGCCAGACCGAGCGGGCGTACCAGGTGCCGCCGATCTCGACGACCTCGTCGGCGAGCCTGACGTCGTAGTAGCCGGTGACGCCGACGGCCCGGCCGCTGGGGAGGTCGATCACGGCGAACTTCACCGCCGACCCGGCCGCCACCTCGGCGAGCCGGGCGTCGAGGATCGCGCCCAGTTCCTCCTCGGTCGCGGGCGGGAGCGAGGGGATCCAGCGCCAGACCTCCGGGTCGGGGCCGACGGCGGCCCACAGGTCGGGCAGGTGGTGGCGGCCGAGGGGCTCCAGGCGGACGTGGCGGCCGGTGAGGGTCACGGGCGTGGGCGGCTGTGCGGTCATGCCGGAAAGGTAGCGCCATGCTGCACTAGATGCAATGAACTTCTGCACTAGTGCGAAATCGGCGGAGCGGGCGAAACGAAGGGCCCTGCGGGACGTCCCGCAGGGCCCTCGACCGGATCAGGCTCAGATGAACGAGTTGATCTGGATCGTCTCGTCGCGGCCCGGGCCGACGCCGATGGCGGAGATCGGCGCGCCGGACATCTCCTCCAGCGCCTTCACGTACGCCTGCGCGTTCTTCGGCAGCTCGGCGAAGGTCTTGGCCTTGCTGATGTCCTCGGTCCAGCCCGGCAGCGTCTCGTAGATCGGCTTGGCGTGGTGGAAGTCGGACTGGTTGTACGGGAGTTCCTCGACCCGCTTGCCGTCGATCTCGTACGCGACGCAGACCGGGATCTGCTCCCAGCCGGTGAGCACGTCGAGCTTGGTGAGGAAGAAGTCGGTGAGGCCGTTGACCCGGGTCGCGTAACGCGCGATGACCGCGTCGAACCAGCCGCAGCGACGGTCACGGCCGGTGGTGACACCGCGCTCGCCGCCGATGCGGCGCAGCGCCTCGCCGTCCTCGTCCAGCAGCTCGGTCGGGAACGGGCCCGAGCCGACGCGGGTGGTGTAGGCCTTGAGGATGCCGATGACCCGGTCGATCTTGGTCGGGCCGATGCCGGCGCCGGTGCAGGCGCCGCCCGAGGTCGGGTTCGACGAGGTCACGAAGGGGTACGTGCCGTGGTCGACGTCGAGCAGGGTGCCCTGGCCGCCCTCCAGCAGGACGACCTTGTTCGCCTTGAGCGCCTGGTCCAGGACGAGGGTGGTGTCGGCGAGGAAGGGCTTGATCTTGTCCGCGTAGCCGAGGTACTCCTCGACGACCAGCTCGGCCGGGATGGCGCGGCGGTTGTACAGCTTGACCAGGATCTGGTTCTTGTCGTGCAGCGCCGCCTCGATCTTCTGGCGCAGGATCGACTCGTCGAACAGGTCCTGGACCCGGATGCCGACGCGGTTGATCTTGTCCGCGTAGGTCGGGCCGATGCCGCGGCCGGTGGTGCCGATCCGGCGCTTGCCGAGGAAGCGCTCGGTGACCTTGTCCAGGGTGCGGTGGTACGGCGTGATCAGGTGGGCGTTGCCCGAGACCAGCAGCTTGGAGGTGTCGATGCCACGGTCGTTGAGGCCGCTCAGCTCGGAGAGCAGCACGCCCGGGTCGATGACGACGCCGTTGCCGATGACCGGCGTCACGTTAGGGCTGAGGATGCCGGAGGGGAGCAGGTGCAGGGCGTACTTCTGGTCGCCGATGACCACCGTGTGACCGGCGTTGTTGCCGCCCTGGTAGCGGACGACGTAGTCGACGGAGCCGCCGAGGAGGTCGGTGGCCTTCCCCTTGCCCTCGTCCCCCCACTGAGCGCCAACGAGCACGAGTGCCGGCACAGGCGTACACCCCTTCCGGTTGGGGCATCCTGCGTAGGCCGCAGTCTGCCCCGAGATAGACGAAGCCCCTGGCGCAGTAGCGCAAGGGGCTCTTGCACCGAGAGATTACCTGAGGAAGGACCGGTCGTGTCGTCCCTGTCCACGCCCGCAACCGGCGGCCCCGAGCCGCTCCTGCTGCTCCTCGACCCGGCGGCCCGGCAGACCGACGGCGAGTCGGTGCGGATCGCGAAGGACGTGCTCTGCGGAGGCGCGGACGTCAAGGTGGTCTATCCGGAGAGCCCGTCCGAACTCGACCGGGTGCTTTCGCACCGGGGTCGGCGGCGCCCGGTCGTGATCGGTTCCGACCTGGCGTTGCAGCGGGTGCTCCAAGCCCTGTACCGCCAGCGTGAGCTGGGCGCGGATCCGGTGGGCATGGTTCCGGTCGGCCGGTCGGAGGAGCTGGCCGCGGCCCGCGCGCTCGGGGTGCCGGGCGAGCCGGTCCGGGCCGCGCGGGCAGTGCTGTCGGGTGCGGCGCGCAAGCTCGACCTGCTGGTGGACGACGGCGGCGGGGTGGCCCTGGGAGGGGTGCGGATCACCGGTGCCGGGACGCGGCGTCCGGCAGGCCGTACGGGTGGTTGGCGTTCGCTATGGGCGAAACTGGCTGCGGCCGAGCAGGCGAACGCACTCACGGCGGACGGCCGGTCCTCCGCCGAGCACAACCCCCGGGTCCGGGTCGAGGCCGACGGCCGGCTGCTCGCCGACGTGCACCGGCCGGTGCGGCTGGTCCAGCTGACCCTGCCGGGCGTCGAGGCGGACGCCGCCGGCGTGCTGGAGGTGGTGATCCGCGCGCCCGGCGCCCTGGTGCGCGCCCGGGCGGAGAGCGTCTCGGTGGTCGGGCGCGGCTTCGGCTACGAGGCGGACGGCCACCCCGTCGGTCCGGTCCGCGCCCGCACCTGGACGGTCCACCCGGGCGCCTGGGGCCTGTTGCTGCCCGCCGCGTGACGCCGGGGTGAACCCCGGGTGAGCAGGCTCACTTTCGCCGCCGGCCCGACTCCCGGCCCTCCGCACACGGAACGCCCCAACAGGCGTGAACCACAAGGCCAACCGCCTCCGGCCGGAATTCCCCCCACCCGAAATCCCCACCTGGTAAGGGGTTTTGTCTACGCGCGTTACCGACCGATCGCCGGACAATCCCGGCCGCCCGGGTTCCGGAAGCCCGTGCCCGCTGCCCTAGACTCGAAGACGTGCCACGTGGTGACGGAAGACTCAACCACGATCTTCTTCCCGGTGAGAAAGGCCCCCAGGACGCTTGCGGCGTCTTCGGTGTCTGGGCTCCCGGCGAGGAGGTCGCCAAGCTCACGTTCTTCGGCCTTTACGCCCTGCAGCACCGCGGTCAGGAATCCGCGGGCATCGCAGTGAGCAACGGCTCCCAGATTCTCGTCTTCAAGGACATGGGGCTCGTGTCCCAGGTCTTCGACGAGGCCTCCCTGGGGTCGTTGCACGGGCATATCGCCGTCGGACACGCCCGCTACTCGACCACCGGGTCCTCGGTCTGGGAGAACGCCCAGCCGACCTTCCGCGCGACCGTGCACGGTTCGCTGGCCCTCGGGCACAACGGAAACCTGGTGAACACCGCCGAACTGGCGGCGATGGTCGCCGAACTGCCCGGTGAGGAGCACGTCTCCCGCTCCGGGCGGAGCGCCGCGACCAACGACACCGACCTGGTGACCGCGCTGCTCGCCGGCCACCCGGACCTCTCCATCGAGGAGACGGCCAAGGTCGTGCTGCCCAAGGTCAAGGGCGCGTTCTCGCTCGTCTTCATGGACGAGCACACCCTCTACGCCGCCCGCGACCCGCAGGGCATCCGCCCGCTGGTGCTCGGTCGGCTGGAGCGCGGCTGGGTGGTCGCCTCCGAGACGGCGGCGCTGGACATCTGCGGCGCCTCCTTCATCCGCGAGGTCGAGCCCGGCGAGCTGATCGCCGTCGACGAGAACGGCATGCGCAGCTCCCGCTTCGCCGAGGCGAAGCCCAAGGGCTGCGTGTTCGAGTACGTCTACCTGGCCCGCCCCGACACCAGCATCGCCGGGCGCAACGTGCACCTCTCCCGCGTGGAGATGGGCCGCCGCCTGGCGAAGGAGGCGCCCGTCGAGGCCGACCTGGTGATAGCGACGCCGGAATCGGGCACCCCCGCCGCGATCGGCTACGCCGAGGCCAGCGGCATCCCGTACGGCTCCGGCCTGGTGAAGAACGCCTACGTGGGCCGCACCTTCATCCAGCCCAGCCAGACCATCCGTCAGCTCGGCATCCGGCTCAAGCTCAACCCGCTGCGCGAGGTCATCGCGGGCAAGCGCCTGGTGGTCGTCGACGACTCGATCGTCCGCGGCAACACCCAGCGCGCGCTGGTGCGGATGCTGCGCGAGGCCGGCGCCGCCGAGGTGCACATCCGGATCTCCTCGCCGCCGGTGAAGTGGCCGTGCTTCTTCGGCATCGACTTCGCCACCCGCGCGGAGCTGATCGCCAACGGGATGACCGTCGAGGAGATCGGCCGCACGCTCGGCGCGGACTCGCTCTCCTACATCTCGATCGACGGCATGATCGAGGCCACCAAGCAGCCCAAGGACAGGCTCTGCCGGGCCTGCTTCGACGGCGAGTACCCGATGGAGCTGCCGGACCCGGCACTGCTCGGCAAGCTCCTGCTGGAGGCCGAGATCAAGGGCAGCCAGCAGCCGCCGGCCGTGCGCGGCAAGCCGACCAGCGGCAGCGACCTGGACGGCGTCCAGTCGCTGCTCGGCGGGGCCGGCGCGGCCGACGCGCTGCGCCGCCCGTAACGAATCCACGGTGGGGTCCCGCGAAACGGGGCCCCACCGCTGTTCCATCCCCCACCAGACCCGAGAGGGCCGCACCGTAGTGACCAGCAACCAGAACGGCGCCACCTACGCCGCAGCCGGCGTCGACATCGAGGCGGGCGACCGCGCCGTCGAGCTCATGAAGCAGTGGGTGAAGAAGGCGAACCGCCCCGAGGTGGTCGGCGGTCTCGGCGGCTTCGCCGGCCTCTTCGACGCGTCCGCCTTCAAGCGCTACGAGCGGCCGCTGCTGGCTTCGGCCACCGACGGCGTGGGGACCAAGGTGGCCATCGCGGCCGCCATGGACAAGCACGACACCATCGGCCACGACCTGGTCGGCATGGTCGTCGACGACCTGGTCGTGTGCGGCGCCGAGCCGCTGTTCATGACCGACTACATCTGCGTCGGCAAGGTCGTGCCGGAGCGGGTCGCCGCGATCGTCAAGGGCATCGCCGAGGGCTGCGCGCTGGCCGGCTGCGCCCTGGTCGGCGGCGAGACCGCCGAGCACCCGGGCCTGCTCGGCCCGGACGAGTACGACGTCGCGGGCGCCGGCACCGGCGTGGTCGAGGCGGACGCGCTGCTCGGCGCCGACCGCGTGCGGGCCGGCGACGTGGTGATCGCGATGGCGGCCTCGGGCCTGCACTCCAACGGCTACTCGCTGGTGCGCCACGTGCTGCTGAACGAGGCCGGCTGGAAGCTGGACCGCAAGGTCGAGGAGTTCGGCCGCACGCTCGGCGAGGAGCTGCTGGAGCCGACCCGGATCTACTCGCTGGACTGCCTGGCGCTCACCCGCGCCACCGAGATCCACGCCTTCTCGCACGTCACCGGCGGCGGCCTGGCGGCCAACCTGGCCCGGGTCGTCCCGGAGGGCCTGCACGCCCGCCTGGACCGCGGCACCTGGACCCCGCTGCCGGTCTTCCAGACCGTCGCCCGGGTCGGCAAGGTGGCCACCCTGGAGATCGAGAAGACGCTCAACATGGGTGTCGGCATGGTCGCGGTCGTCCCGCCGTCCTCGGTGGACGCCGTGCTGGCGATCCTGGAGGACCGCGGCGTCGAGGCCTGGCTGCTCGGCGACATCGTCGAGCGCACCGGCGAGCACGAGGCCGGCGCGGCGCTCTACAACGCCTACGAGGGCTTCACCGCGGGCTGAGCCCGGCGGGACGACGAGAGGGCCCCTCCGGCGCACCGGAGGGGCCCTCCCGCGTCCTGCCACCCGGGGGCGGCGACCACCCGGTACGCCATCCGGTACGCGGGAACGCCGAAGACCGGCCTGGCGCGCTGGGCGCTGGGCCGGTCGGCGAAACTACTGGCTACGAGCGGCGAGAGGCCTGCGACGGCCCGGTGCCCGGCTCGGTGTCGTCCTCGTCGTCGAGGTCGGCATAGCGGGCGGCGTACTCGGCATACGGGTCGTCGTCCTCCTCCTCCTCGATCGGCTCCGGGTCGATCGGAGCGGTGGACGGCGATGCGCCCAGCTCGTTGGACAGACGGTTAGCGTCAAACCCGCCGCTGTTGTACTTCAGCTCGCGGGCGACCTTCGTCTGCTTGGCCTTGGCCCGGCCGCGCCCCATGGGTCGACCCCCTCAACGATGGGGCTCACGGCCCCGAGTCTGACACGTGTTCATGATCAGGACCGGCCTGCCCGAATGGGAGGACCGTCCCTTGGAGCATTAACGGTACCTGTTTCCGCCGCTGGACGGTACGTCGTCGGTGTGACGTGGCGCGCACCGACCGCACCCGAGACCAGGTCTTCCCAGGTCAGGGGAGGTTTTGCGGCGGTTTGCGCGCTGTCCGGAGGTGTCTCAGGTCCGTCGTTCCAGGACCGATTATCCCCCCAAGGGGGACCTTGGATCACCCGATCGGGCGCAGAAGTGAGAATCCGGTTCCACATCGTGATGCGCGGGGGACGGCTGGGCCCTTCCCGCCCGGGGGCGGGTCACAGGGGTGCGGCCGCCCCCCGCGCGTCCGGGGTTCCGGGGGCGCCGGATCAGGCCCGGCGGGCACCCGGCAGCAGGACCGTGCGCAGCGCGCTGATCTCGCGCATCCGCTTCTCGGCCAGGCGGTCGGCGGCGACCGCCGGCGGGACGCCGTCGGAGGCGGCCCGGGTGAAGATCTCCAGGGTGGTGTCGAAGATCCTGGTGGCCTTGTTCTTGGCCCGGTCGAAGTTGAAGCCCTCGATCTCGTCGGCGACCTGGATCACGCCGCCGGAGTTCACCAGGTAGTCCGGCGCGTAGAGGATGCCGCGGTCCGCGAGGTCCTTCTCGACGCCCGGGTGGGCCAGCTGGTTGTTGGCCGCGCCGCAGACGATCGTGGTGCCGGACTCGCCGAGCGCGGCCACCGTGTCGTCGGTCAGCGCGCCGCCCAGGGCGCAGGGGGCGTAGACGTCCAGCCGGGCCTGCAGCAGGGCGGCGGTGTCGGCGACGACCTCCACCTCCGGGTGGGCCGCGCGGACGCGGTTCAGGGCGGTCTCGGAGACGTCGGTGATGACGACGGTGGCGCCGTCCGCGACGAGGTGGCCGACCAGGTAGTGGCCGACCTTGCCGACGCCCGCGACGCCGACCCGCTTGCCGCGCAGGGTCGGCTGGCCCCAGCGGGCCTGGGCGGTGGCGCGCATGCCCTGGAAGACGCCGAAGGCGGTCAGGATGGACGAGTCGCCGGCGCCGCCGTGCTCGGGCGAGCGGCCCGTCACGAACTGCGTCTCGCGCGCGATGACGTCCATGTCCTGCACGTAGGTGCCCACGTCGCAGGCGGTGATGTAGCGGCCGCGCAGGGACTCCACGAAGCGGCCGTAGGCGCGGAGCATCGCCTCGTTCTTGTCCTTGTTGGGGTCGCCGATGATGACGGCCTTGCCGCCGCCGAGGTCGAGCCCGGCCAGCGCGTTCTTGTAGGACATGCCGCGGGACAGGTTGAGCGCGTCCTCCAGGGCCGCCTCCTCGGAGGCGTACGGGAAGAAGCGGGTGCCGCCGAGGGCCGGGCCCAGCGCGGTGGAGTGGATGGCGATGATCGCCTTGAGCCCGGAGCTGCGGTCGTGGCAGAGGACGACCTGCTCGTGGCCGTCGCCGGGGGCGCCGTCCTGCTCGGTGCGGAAGATCCTGCTGAGCACTCCGGGTGCGGGGTGCGTGGCGGATGTCTGTACGTCGGTCACTGTGGTGACTCCAGTATCGAAGGCCCGCCTGCTGTGGTGCGGGCGCCTAGGGCGAAGCGTAGTCGCGGGGGCGCCGCCGATCCGCCCTCTTGTCCGAGCTTGTCCCGGCGGTCCGAGGGATGAGACGCCGGGGGGTGCGCGGTGCGGGCGCGAACGGCCAGGGGGCGCGCCCTCCCGGGGCCGGTCGGCGCGTGCGACCATGCAGGACGTGACCGTCGTGCGCACCTCGGTACTGCCGCCCTACGCCGCCCACCTGCGGGTCTACGAGCCACTGGCCGCCTACCCGGAGTCCGAGCGGGTGCGCTGGCGGGCCTACGCGGCGGAGCGCGGTCCGGACGCCGTCGAGGCGGCGCAGCCGGTGGCCGCGGCCGTCCTGGAGGAGCAGCGGGAGGCGCTGGCGGAGCTGGCCGCCCGGACGCCCCGGGCGCTGCCCGAGCGGGAGAGCGGGCGGGCCTACCTGCGGGTGGTGGACGGCGTGCTGTACGTCTGCCCGTGGGCGACCAGGCTGCGCAGCTGGCAGGCGCTGGAGGAGCTGCGGGCGGCCGCGCCGGTGGCGCTGCTGGACACCGCGGTGCCGCCGGTGGCCCGGGCGGCGGCCGAGGCGGACCGGGAGCGCTGGCGGGCCGGCCATCCGGACGCCCGGCCGTGGATCCTGACCAGCCGGTGGGAGGTGCCGGTGCGCTGGTTCCTGCCGTTCGGGGACGAGGACCGCTGTTTCGTGCCGGCGCAGGAGCGGGGTAAGCCGGGGCGGGCGGCGGCGCTGTTCTACCTGGTGCCGATGGCGCAGGCGCGCCGCCGGGTGGCCCGGGCCTTCCGGGCGCTGCGTGAAGAGGTGCCGGACGGGGAACTGGTCCGGGGGGCGGAGCAGATCGGGCGGTGGCTGGAGGAATTCCATCCACGCTCGCTGGTGGAGCTGGACTACGGGGGGCTGGTGCATGTGCTGGGGCCGGAGCGGCTGTTGGCGGACCGTTCGGCGGGGGAGCTGGAGGACGGGCTGCGCGCGCTGAGGGCGGGGGACACCGCGGAGGCGCTGCGCGCGTACGGGGAACTGACGGCGCGCTGGCGGAGGGTGCTGGCGCTGCGGTACGCGAACTGACGTCCGACCACCCGTGTATGACTGTAAGAGTCCTATGGCCTGAGCTGGATGACCAAGGTCCTGGTTCGGGTCAATAGCTGTCGAACGTGACACTACTCACCGTTGACGCGAACTTACCCCTATGTGCAAAAATGGGACAACCAGCCCAACTTCACGCGGGCATGCCCACTTTTGGGTGGTTCTGGAGTCGATGCGTGCTTTGCGGGGAAACAGGGGGTCTGGTCCCCTCGTAACCAGGCGTCACGGCCGCGTGACTGCCCGTTATGGGGTGGTCCATCGCCATCCGTCGCTCTTGAACCCGTGAGGGGTCAATTTTGGCGGTTTGGTCGATAGGGCTGGACGGATGGTGTAGTTGTAGACACCAGGACAAGCCGTTCGTCCTATAACCGACTCGGCCCGTCTATGCCATTTCGGGCATCGCGGGCCAAGGTGCAGAATTTGAAGGATAGAACCGCCCTGGTTCGGTTCTCCCGAGGAGGCCGCTCATGACCGCTCGTACCCCTGATGCTGAGCCCCTGCTGACGCCGGCAGAGGTCGCCACCATGTTCCGCGTGGACCCGAAGACGGTCACTCGTTGGGCCAAGGCGGGCAAGCTGACGTCCATTCGCACACTCGGCGGTCACCGCCGTTACCGCGAGGCGGAGGTGCGCGCTCTGCTGGCCGGGATTCCCGCTCAGCGCACTGAGGCCTGATAGGCCGAAGGCTCTTTAAAAGGGGCCGCTTACCGGACTCCGCCGGGTCCGGTAAGCGGCCCCTTTGCCATGCCCGCCAGCGGTGCCCGGGTACTCGGCACAACGTACGGAATGCTGAACTCCGGATAACGATTTGATGCGCATGATGCGGGGGGGATTTACAGTTAATGGCTGTACAATTTTACATATTAAATTAGTGAGGTCTTGGTGGGGGTGGTGCGGGGGTGTTCTCGGGAAAAGATAAGTGACGACCGTCACACCGTCTGTCACTTGTGGTCTGGACCTGGTCCGGGGTAGACGCCGGACGCCCAAAAGCGAGAGGCCCGGAACCTGACGGTTCCGGGCCTCTCGCGCTGCGGCGATCCCGACGGGACTTGAACCCGCGACCTCCACCTTGACAGGGTGGCGAGCTAACCAACTGCTCCACGGGACCAGAGTTTTCTGATCTCGTTCACTCGCTTGCCGCGCTGCGAACAAGACAGACTGTAGCCCATGGTGGGCCCCCAGGTCGAACTGGCACCTGAGGGCCCCCGGGGAGGCCGCCGCCCAGCTCAGAGCGTGGCCCTGGCGGCCTCCATCGCCTTGGTGATCCGCTTCTCCGACACCGGGCTCGGCGTGCCCAGCGACTGGGCGAAGAAGCTGACCCGCAACTCCTCGATCATCCAGCGGATCGCCAGCACCTCCGCGGACGGCTGCCGGCCGGCCGGCACCGCCGCCAGCAGCTCCCCGTACTCCCGCTGCACCTGCTGGACCTTCAGCAACTGCTGGGCGTCCCGCTGCGGGTGGTTGGGCAGCGCCTCCAGCCGGCGGTCCACCGCCAGCAGGTAGCGCTTGAGGTCCGGCAGCCGCTGCCAGCCGGTGTCCGTGACGAAGCCCGGGTGCACCAGGGAGGCCAGGTGCAGCCGGACGTCGTTCACCGCGTTCAGCAGCACCGGGCTGCTCACCGACTTCAGCCGGGTCGAGGCCTTGTGGAAGGCGATCAGCGCGGTGGCCGTCTTCAGCGTGGTGTCCGCGGACAGGTCGTACAGGTCGGCCCGCACCTTGTCGTGCAGCGTGCCGAAGGCCGCCTCGTCCCAGGCCGGTCCGCCGGCCAGGGTCATCAGCCGGTCCGTCGCACAGGCCACCACGTCCTCGAAGAGGGCGTTCACCGAGCCGTGCGGGTTGTGCGAGAGCGCCAGCTTCGCCTGGTTGCCCAGCCGGCCCTGGATCGACTTGGCCGGGGAGGTGGTGGTCAGCATCAGCAGCCGGCGGGTGCCCTCCCACATCGACTGCGTCTGCGCCTGCGGGGTGTCGAACAGCTTCACGCCGACCGACGCCCCCTCGTCCACCAGGGCCGGGTAGGCGCGCAGCGAGTGGCCGCGCGAGCGCTGCTCGAAGGTGCGCTGGAGCACGGGCAGGCCGCCCGGCCAGGCGGTCAGCCCGCCCTGCTCGATGCCCTGGCCGGAGGCCGCCGAGGACAGCGTCTCCTTGAGCTTCGGCTTGAGCCGCAGCCGCAGCTCCTCCAGGTCCTTGGACTCGGCGAGCTTGCGGCGGCCGTCCACCACCCGGAAGGTCACCTTGAGGTGGTCCGGCACCCGTTCGTCGTCCCAGGCCTCCGGCGGCACGGTGACGGCCGTCAGGCGCTTGAGGGCGTGCTCCAGGGACGGCAGCAGCCCCTCGGCGTAGCCGGACGTGTCTGCGGACTGGCGGTCCTTCACCGCGCGCAGCGCCGCCTTCGCGAAGTCCGGCGCCGGCACGAAGTTGCGTCGGATCGCCTTCGGCAGCGACTTGATGTACGCGGTGACCAGCTCCGTCCGCAGGCCCGGGATCTGCCAGTCGAAGCCCTCCGCGGTGACCTGGTTGAGCACCGGCAGCGGGATGTGGACGGTCACGCCGTCCGCGTCGCTGCCCGGTTCGAACTGGTAGGTCAGCTGGAAGCGCAGCTTGCCCTGCTGCCAGTGGTCCGGGTAGTCGGCCTCCGTGACGCCGTCCGCGGAGTCGTTGATCAGCATCGACTTCTCGAAGTTGAGCAGGTCCGGCTGCTCGTGCCGGGCCTTCTTCCACCAGGAGTCGAAGTGCCGGGTGGAGACCACGTCCTCCGGCAGCCGGGCGTCGTAGAACTCGAACAGGGTCTGGTCGTCGACCATGATGTCCCGGCGCCGGGCCCGGTTCTCCAGCTCCTCGACCTCGCCGAGCAGCTTGCGGTTCTCGGCGAAGAACCGGTGGTGGGTCTCCCAGTCGCCCTCGACCAGCGCGTTGCGGATGAACAGCTCGCGGCACAGCTCCGGGTCGATCCGGCCGTAGTTGACCTTGCGCTGGGTGACGACCGGCATCCCGTAGAGCGTCACCCGCTCGTACGCCAGGACGGCTCCGGCCTTCTTCTCCCAGTGCGGCTCGCTGTACGTCCGCTTGATCAGGTGGCCGGCCAGCGGCTCCACCCACTCCGGCTCGATCTTGGCGTTGATCCGCGCCCACAGCCGGGACGTCTCCACCAGCTCGGCCGACATCACCCAGCGCGGCGGCTTCTTGAACAGGCCCGAGCCCGGGAACACCGCGAACCGGGCGCCGCGCGCGCCGCCGTACTCGCGCTTCTCCACGTCGAACAGGCCGATGTGGGAGAGCAGGCCGGCCAGCAGCGACTGGTGGATCCGGTCGGCGTCCGGCTCGGCGTCCTCGTGCGGCTCCTCGATGGTGACGCCCAACTGCTTGGCGACCGTGCGCAGCTGGGTGTAGATGTCCTGCCACTCCCGTATCCGCAGGTAGTTGAGGAACTCCGCCTTGCACATCCGGCGGAAGGCCGAGGAGGACAGCTCGCGCTGCTGCTCCCGGACGTAGCGCCACATCGCCAGGTAGGACAGGAAGTCGGAGGTCTCCGAGTTGAACCGGCGGTGCCGCTCGTCGGCGGCCTGGCGCTTCTCGGCGGGGCGCTCGCGCGGGTCCTGGATGGAGAGCGCCGCGGCGATCACCATCACGTCGCGCACGCAGCCGTTCTTGTCGGCCTCCAGCACCATCCGGGCCATCCGCGGGTCCACCGGGAGCTGGGCCAGCTGGCGGCCGAGCGCGGTGAGGCGCTTGCGCGGGTCCTTCTCGTCCGGGTCCAGCGCGCCCAGCTCGTGCAGCAGGTGCACGCCGTCCTTGATGTTGCGGGAGTCCGGCGGGTCCAGGAACGGGAAGGCGGCGATGTCGCCGAGGCCCGCCGCCGTCATCTGCAGGATCACCGAGGCCAGGTTGGTGCGCAGGATCTCGGCGTCGGTGAACTCGGGGCGGGAGAGGAAGTCCTCCTCCGAGTACAGCCGGATGCAGATGCCGTCGGAGGTGCGGCCGCAGCGGCCCTTGCGCTGGTTGGCGCTGGCCTGGCTGATCGCCTCGATCGGCAGCCGCTGCACCTTGGTGCGGTGGCTGTAGCGGGAGATCCGGGCGGTGCCCGGGTCGATCACGTACTTGATGCCGGGGACGGTGAGGCTGGTCTCGGCGACGTTGGTGGCGAGGACGATCCGGCGGCTGCCGGAGCGCTGGAACACCCGGTGCTGCTCGGCCGAGCTCAGCCGGGCGTACAGCGGCAGGATCTCGGTGGACTTGAGTTTCAGCTTGTCCAGGGCGTCGGCGGTGTCGCGGATCTCGCGCTCGCCGGAGAGGAAGACCAGGATGTCGCCCGGGCCCTCGGCCTGGAGTTCCTGGGCCGCTTCGCAGATCGCCTGGATCTGGTCCCGGTCGCGGTCGGCGTCCGTCGCGTCGTCGTCCTCGTCCAGGTCGTCGACGACCGGGCGGTACCGGACCTCCACCGGGTAGGTGCGGCCGGAGACCTCGATGATCGGGGCGTCGTTGAAGTGCCGGGCGAAGCGCTGCGGGTCGATGGTCGCGGAGGTGATCACGACCTTGAGGTCCGGACGGCGCGGGAGCAGTTGCTTGACGTAGCCGAGGATGAAGTCGATGTTGAGGCTGCGTTCGTGCGCCTCGTCGATGATCAGGGTGTCGTACTGGAGCAGTTCGCGGTCGGTCTGGATCTCCGCGAGCAGGATGCCGTCCGTCATCAGCTTGACCAGGGTGTCCTGGCCGACCTGGTCGGTGAACCGGACCTTCCAGCCGACCGCCTCGCCCAGCGGGCTGCGCAGCTCCTCCGCGACCCGCTCGGCGACCGTACGGGCGGCGATCCGGCGCGGCTGGGTGTGGCCGACCAGACCGCGCACGCCGCGGCCCAGTTCCAGACAGATCTTCGGGATCTGGGTGGTCTTGCCGGAGCCGGTCTCACCCGCGACGATCACCACCTGGTGGTCCCGGATGGCCGCCAGGATCTCGTCCTTCTTCTGGCTGACCGGCAGCTCGGCGGGATAGCTGATCGGCGGGACGGCACCTCTGCGCTGCTCGACCAGCAGCTCGGCGCGGTCGATGTCGGCGGCGATCTGGGCGGCGACCTTCTGCCGGGCCTCGGGCTTGCGGACCCGACGGGCCCCCTCCAGTCGGCGCCCGATCCGCACCTGGTCGCGCAGGGTCAGCTCGGGCAGGCGGGCGGCCAGCTCACCGATACCGGAACCCTCGGCGGGTGCGGGGGCGGACTGGACTGCGGGAGAACTCACTGCGGGCATCCCTCTAGGTTCGCAAGGAGGCACGGCGGCGCGCACCTCGGTTTTCGAGCCTCTCCAGTGTCACAGCCCCCGGCGGCCGAGCGCGAACGGCGGGCCCGGGCGCCGGTGACGCCGGGCCGGGCGGCTCCGGGCCGGGCCAGGCAACGGTTCGCGGCGGTTTCGGGCTCTGGGGGTTGAGGAGGTGCTCATGGGAGCCCAGAAGACCGCGAGGGACGAGGAGTTCCGCGCGTTCACCGGCAGCGCGTGGACGCGGCTGCTCAGGACGGCGTACCTGCTCGCGGGGGACCGGCACACCGCGGAGGACCTGGTCCAGCAGGCCCTGGAGCGGGCGTACGTCGCCTGGGGCCGGGTCCGGGCGGCCGACGACCCGCACGCCTACGTGCGCCGGATCCTGATCAACGAGCATGCCCGGCGGTTCCGCCGCCGAGCGGCCGAGGAACTGGTCACCGCCGTCCCCGACCGGGCCGCACCCGAGGGCCCCGACGGCTACGCGCGGTTGGACGAACGGGCGGCGCTGCTCACGGCCCTCGGCACGCTGCCGCCCCGGCAGCGGCAGGCCGTCGTGCTGCGGTACTGGGAGGACCTCACCGAGACCCAGACCGCCGCGGCGATGGGCTGCTCGGTCGGGACGGTGAAGAGCCAGGCGGCCAGGGGCCTGGCCAAGCTGCGGGAGGCCTCCTCACTCAACGGGCTGGCGAGCATCGGAGGCGGAAGATGAGCAACGAGGGCAACGTGGGGGCCATGGGGAACGTGGACGGCGAGGACAGGGCCGGGGCGGGGTCCGAGGCCTCGGCGGCGCGGGTCCTGGGCGAGCTGGCCGGAAGCGTCGAGATCGGGGCCGTCCCGTACGACCGGCTGGTCGCCGGGGGGCGGCGCCGGCTGCGGCGCCGGCGGCTGCTGACCAGCGGGGCGGTGGCGGTGATGGTCGCGGCGGCCGTCGTCGGGGGGACGGCACTCGGCGGGCTCGGGCGGGGGCCGGGCGACGCGGCGGACGCGGGGGCGGTGGTGGCGGACGCCCGGACCGTCACCACCGCCGAGGCCGCCGCGGGCACCGCAGGCACCGCGGGCACCGCCGCGACACCGACCGCTCCCGCGCGGGATCCGTTCACCCCGGTCCGGGTCGTGGTCGGTCAGGGCACCACGAACGGCAGGCAGTGGCAGGCGTGGGCCGCGTTCTGGCCGGCGGCCGCCACCAAGGAGGACGCCCTCCGCCAGGCCCGGCTGATCTGGGAGGACCGGCACGCGGCCATCCCGCAACTGCCGGAGACCACCCGGGCGGACATCGACCGGAGCTGGCGCCCGGACGTGGACCTGGTGAACCTCTACGCCACCGTGGACGGGCAGCGCCAGGTCGACGACGCGGTGCACGACACCCCCGTCCCGGGGACGCCGGACGGGGCGGCCATCGACCGGGCCACCTCCGGAGGGGGGACGATGCTCGGGTTCAAGGGCGGGGAGCTGGGCGCCTCACCGGTGGTGATCGCCGGGGTCCGGCCCCAGGTCGCGAAGGTCGTGGTCACCTGGGACACCGGCGGCGTCAGCGAGTCGGTGCCGGTCGCCCTCGGGGACTCCCCGACGCGCTGGTACGCGATCGCCAAGAAGCCGGGCGCCCAGGCCCGCACGTTCACGTACTACGCGGCGGACGGCGCCGTGCTGGGCACCGACGCCAGCTGGTTCCGCTCCTACTGAACCCGCCCGGCGCTGCGCCGGCCTCGGCGCCGTCCGCGCGGCCGGCCCACGCCCCCTCGGGTCGGCCCGCCCGGCCACCGGGCGAGCCGACCCGAGGGGGCGCCGCCCGAGATCAGTGGGGCAGCAGGTCGCCGGTGACCAGCTCGAAGCCGAAGGGCTCCGGAACGCGCAGCGTCTCGCCGAACGCGATGTCCTCGCGCCGGCGGTGACAGCGTCTCCTCTGGGCTTGACGGATTCCATCATCGAGGACCGGCATTCCCGCTAGGGTCGCCGCGGTGAGCGAGTACCAGTACGCCGACAGTGCGCCGACAGTGCGCCGAGCGGGTTCGAGTCGAGGCGCGGGTGACGAAGCTGACTGCCCTGGCTACCGACGAGGAAGCGATCTGGCGCGAGGTCGAGGACCACGTCGCGTGTAAGCAGGTGGCCCGCTACGACATCGCCGTGGCCCTCCTGGCCGAACTCCGTGACGCCTGTGACCACGTCGGACGCGGCCTTCAGTTCCGGCAGCGAGTGGCCGCGCTCCGTGAGCAGTACCGGCACCTGCCCGGCCTGCTGAGCCGACTCGACGACCGGGCACTGCGAGGCTGATGCCTGTCCGTCCCACGTGCGGGTAGGGCTCGCCGAGAGACACCGGGGCCCTGGGTGTTCTGACCCGTGAGGCTGCGATCCAGCAGTTGGTGTCAGTGGCCCTCGGTCCAGAACTGCTGGAGTCGCGCGATCGCCTGCGCCTTGTTCAGCTCGGCGACCTGGTCCTCGGCGAGTCCGACGCGGTTGATCAGCATGTGGACCAGATCCGCGGGAAGCGCCTCGCGTGGTGGCTCAGGCGCGCCTCGATCGGGAAGCGTGCCGTCCAGGACACACGGCCAGAAGACATCCTCTGTCACGTCCAGCTGATCGCGGAGGATGTGCGCCCACATGCTCGCGCCGTACGCGGTGCGGTCGACCGGATGCGACACGCGAGTACGCAGGATCCGCCCGTCGGGGAGCCCGAACTCATATGTGATGTGGTGGGTGCCGGTGCGGCCGCGCGCGTCCCGTACGGGATCCCAGCCTTCGACCTTGCAGAACTGCTCGTGTCGTTCGCGTGTCGGCTGAGGCCAGGTCACTTCGCCACTCCGAGCAGCCAATCACGGAGCTGCGCATCGTCGCTGAGACCGATCAACTGAACCAGGCCCCAGTTGTCGCGGTGGTTCGGAGCGCTCAGGAGTCGGTCCTGCCAGTCCTCCGCATACTCGCGGAGCGCGTCGATCATCTCGTCGATGGCCTCATCGAACGTGCCGCCGTCCGCGGCGACCGGGAGGCCGGGGAGGAACACCGACCAGCCACCGCCCTCGGCGACCACCTCGGCCTTGGACGGGTACAACAGAGTGAGAGCCTGGCGCAGCCGCCCCGCGTCGACTACCGCCGCATACCTGGTGTCCCGGCGAACGGTCGCGACACGGCCCCGCCCCGCCGCGTCCAGCAGGTCCTTCAAATGGGCTCGGGCTTCGGTGTAGCTCTCGTAGTGGACTGCTGTCATGGGAAGCCTCCTCGTCCGAGAACCAGGGTCGCCCTCTAGCGGAAGTACGTCAAGTACGTCACGTACTCGCCGGAGGCCCGTGGGGGGAGTGACCGTCCGCTGCGCCGTTGGCATCAGGCAACACGAAAATGCCCCCGAAGCGGACTGCTTCGGGGGCATCGTGCCTGGTCAGGCTATGTGGCCAGGGCCGGGGTCGAACCGGCGACCTTCCGCTTTTCAGGCGGACGCTCGTACCAACTGAGCTACCTGGCCGTACTACACCGTCTCTTGCGAGACGAGCGATCCCGACGGGACTTGAACCCGCGACCTCCACCTTGACAGGGTGGCGAGCTAACCAACTGCTCCACGGGACCTTGCAGTGGTTTCCCACTGAGGTCTTGCGGCACTGCTTTTTACTACGGTACTGCGTGCCCCCAACGGGATTCGAACCCGTGCTACCGCCTTGAAAGGGCGGCGTCCTGGGCCACTAGACGATGAGGGCTTGCGGCCTGTCCCGCTGTTTCCAGCGTTCGGGGACGTCGAGAAGCATATGGGATGCAGGGCGGATCGCCAAAACGGGTTTCGGCCGGGTGGGTGGGGGCCGTCCGAGGGCCGCCCGGGGCGGGGGGTCAGGACCAGCCGAGTTCGTCGAGTTCGTGGTCGTCGAAGCCGAAGTGGTGGGCGACCTCGTGGATGACCGTGGTGCGGACTTCGGCGACGACCTGGTCGTGGGTCTCGCAGTGCCGGAGGGTGGGGCCGCGGTAGATGAGGATCCGGTCGGGCAGGACGCCCGCGTACCACTCGCCGCGTTCGGTGAGCGGAGTGCCCTCGTAGAGGCCGAGGAGTTCCGGGTCGGCGGGGTCGGGCTCGTCCTCGACGAAGACGGCGACGTTGTCCATCATGGCCGCGAGCTGCGGGGGAATCTGGTCGAGGGCGTCGCTGACCAGCGTCTCGAACTCTTCCCGGGTCATCTCCACCGGTTCATTGTCGGGTCTGGAGTGACGCTGTGCCAGACGGCGGGAGCCGGTGTTTGATGGGGTTATGGCGACCTCGGACGGCACGGTGGACGGCCCGGCGCGGACCCGGCCGGTGGACGAAGGGACGGCCGCCCGGAGACGGCCGCCGGTGTGGCGCGGGCAGGGGCCGGCCGTGGCGGTGATCGCGGTGGGCGGGGCGATCGGGTCGGTGGCCCGGTACGGCGCCGGGCTGGCCTGGGCGACCGGGCCGGCGGCGTTCCCGTGGACGACGCTGCTGATCAACGTGGTCGGGTGCGCGGTGATCGGGGTGTTCCTGGTGGTGATCACCGAGGGGCGTCCGGCGCACCCGCTGCTGCGGCCGTTCTTCGGCACCGGGGTGCTGGGCGGCTTCACCACCTTCTCGACGTACGCGGTGGACATCCGGCGGCTGGTGGAGGAGGGGCGGCTCGGACTCGGGCTGGCGTACCTGGGGCTGACGCTGCTGGGCGCGCTCGGCGCGGTGTGGGTGGCGGCCAAGCTGACGCGCCGTCTGATCGCCCGTGCGGGCGGGGGCGTGCGGTGAGCAGGTTGAGCGGGCCGGCGCTGCGGCTGACCGTGCTGGTGGGGGAGAACGACCGCTGGCACCACCGGCCGCTGTACAGCGAGATCGTGCACCGGGCGCGGGCGGCGGGGTTGGCCGGGGCGAGCGTGTTCCGGGGGATCGAGGGGTTCGGGGCGTCGTCGCTGGTGCACACCGCGCGGCTGCTGTCGCTGAGCGAGGACCTGCCGGTGGCGGTGGTGGTCGTGGACGAGGAGGAGCGGGTGCGGGCGTTCCTGCCGCAGTTGGACGGGCTGGTGGCGGAGGGGCTGGTGCTGCTGGACCGCTGCGAAGTGGTCAGGTACGTGGGGCGGGAAGGGGCTTCGGGGTGAACTGGCTGCTGGTGGTGGCGGGCGCGGTGGTCGGCGCGCCGCTGCGGTACCTGACCGACCGGGCCGTGCAGGCCCGGCACGACTCGGTGTTCCCCTGGGGGACGTTCGCGGTGAACGCGGTCGGCTGCCTGGTGCTCGGCCTGGTGACCGGGGCGGTGGCGGCGGGGGCCGCGTCCCCGCAGGTCCAGGTGCTGCTGGGAACGGGGCTGTGCGGGGCGCTGACCACGTACTCGACCTTCTCGTACGAGACGCTGCGGCTGGTCGAGACCGGGGCGGGGCGGTACGCGCTGGCGAACGTGGCGGGCAGCGTGGTGGTGGGGCTGGCCGCGGTGTACGCGGGGGCGGGGCTGGCCTCGGCGTTCTGGGGCTGAGCGGCTGCTCGTCCGCCGGTTCGGCGGGCTGTGGCGGAGGCGGCCCGGGCGCTTCCTGGCGCGCCGCCCGTGTCCCGTGGGGGCGGGCGCGCGTTGGGCACCGAAAAGCGGCCGCGCGGGCAGTGGGCGGCCCGGGTGGGGCGGTGGAGAAGGGAGCTCGGTGGTTTCGGTGCGGGCGGTTCGGTCGGTGGTGTGTACGGCTTCGGTGCTGGCGGTGGCCGGGCTGGGGCTGACGGGGTGCATGTCGGTCGGTCCGGAGGCGGAGGTGAAGCACGGGGTGGCGCCGGTCGGGCAGGCCGGTCCGGCGGGCAAGCCGGGAGTGACGAGCGGGCCGTCGGCCTCGCCGAGCGGCGCGCATCCGGGGATTGCGTCCGGGCGCCCGGAGCGTCAGGGGGGCTTGCAGGGCGAGAACGCGCCGGCCGGGGTGACGGCTACGACGGCGGGCGAGGTGACATCCGGCGCGAACGGCGCGGCCGCCGGTGTGGTCCCGGTGCCGGGGGCGCCCGCCGTGGACGCCGCGCCGGGCGCCCCCGGCGTGAACGGTTCGGCGGGCGGCGTGAGCGCCAGCCCCGCGCCCAGGCCGGGCGGCGGCGCGTCGGCCGGTACCGGCGGCACGGCCGGCACCGGGGGCACGAGCGGGGCGGGCGGCACCGGTGAGGGCCGCTCCGGCGGCACGGCGGGCACGCCGTCCGCCACGCCGACCAGCCACCCCTCGACGTCCCCCGAGCCCGAGCACAGCTCACCCGCCGCGACCGTCCCACCGACCACGGAGCCCTCGGCCGGCAACTCCGGTTCCTCGGCCCCGAGCCCGCATGCGGGTGGGCATTAGCGGGCTGGCCAGGGCATTTGCCTCTGATCCCGAGGTTCGTCTATGGTGGTAGATCGTTCGTTTGATTCATTTGACTGGCGCCCTATTCCCATCTGGCGCCCTTGGCGCGTTCCGGCGATCCGTGGCTGACCGCATAGAGGCGGTTGTGAAACAGAACCCCCGGACTTTGGCGCGTGCCACTTCCGGAAGGTTTTACATGTCTCTCGTTGACGACGCCCGCTTCGCCATGCCCGCGAGCGAGGCCGCCGCCGATGTCACCGACACCGCCGACACCGACGCCGTCGAGGCCGTCGAGCCCACCGACGCCGACGTCGAGCTGAACGCCGACGCCGTCGAGGCCGAGGAGGCCGTCGAGGCCGCCGAGCCCACCATCACCTTCGGCGACCTGGGCCTGCACGACGACGTCGTGCGCGCCCTCGCCAAGCGCGGTGTCACCACCCCGTTCCCGATCCAGGCCGCGACCATCCCGGACGCCCTGGCCGGCAAGGACGTGCTGGGCCGTGGCCGTACCGGCTCCGGCAAGACCCTCAGCTTCGGCCTGCCGCTGCTGACCCGCCTCGCCGACGGCGAGCGCACCAAGCCCAAGCACCCGCGCGGCCTGATCCTCGTCCCGACCCGCGAGCTGGCCATGCAGGTGGCCGACGCCCTGGAGCCGTTCGGCTCGGTGCTCGGCCTCAAGCTCAAGGTCGTCTGCGGCGGCACCTCGATGTCGAACCAGATCTACGCGCTGGAGCGCGGCGTCGACGTCCTGGTCGCCACCCCCGGCCGTCTGCGCGACCTGCTGAACCGCGGCAGCGCCAAGCTGGCCGACGTCCGGACCGTCGTGCTCGACGAGGCCGACCAGATGGCCGACATGGGCTTCCTGCCCGAGGTCACCGAGATCCTCGACCAGGTGCCGGCCGGCGGCCAGCGCCTGCTGTTCTCCGCCACCCTGGAGAACGAGATCGACACCCTGGTCAAGCGCTACCTGAAGAACCCGGTCACCCACGAGGTCGACCCGTCGGCCGGCGCGGTCACCACCATGACCCACCACATCCTCGTGGTGAAGCCCAAGGACAAGGCGCCGATCACCAACGCGATCGCCGCCCGCAAGGGCCGCACGATCATCTTCGTCCGCACCCAGATGGGCGCCGACCGCGTCGCCGAGCAGCTCATCGAGGCCGGCGTGAAGGCCGACGCGCTGCACGGCGGGATGACCCAGGGCGCCCGTACCCGCGTCCTCGGCGACTTCAAGGACGGCTACGTCAACGTCGTCGTCGCCACCGACGTCGCCGCCCGCGGCATCCACGTCGACGGCATCGACCTGGTCCTCAACGTGGACCCGGCCGGCGACCACAAGGACTACCTGCACCGCTCCGGCCGCACCGCCCGGGCCGGCCGCTCCGGCGCCGTCGTCACCCTGGTGCTGCCGCACCAGCGCCGCGGCGTCTTCCGCCTGATGGAGGACGCGGGCGTCGACGCCTCGCGCCACATCCTCGACCACGCCTTCGACGCCGAGGTCGCCAAGATCACCGGCGCCCGTTCGCTGATCGAGGTCCAGGCCGAGAGCGCGGCCGGCATCGCCGGTGCCGCCGAGCGCGAGCTCGCCGACATGACCCGCCAGCTGGAGCGCGCGCAGCGCCGCACCACCGAGCTGCGCGAGGAGGCCGACCGCCTGGCCGCGCGGGCCGCCCGCGAGCGGGCCGAGCTGGGCATCGAGGACGAGGCCCCGGCCGCCGAGGCGGGCGACGAGGCCGCCGCGGAGACCCCGGCCGCCGAGGCGCCGGCTCCGGCCGCCGCGCCGCAGGCCGAGGAGCGCACGCCGTCGTACCGCGAGGCGCGCACCGAGCGTCCGGCCTTCGGCCGTGACCGTGACGACCGTGGCGGCCGTTCCGGTGGTTTCAACCGTGACCGTGACGACCGTGGTGGCCGTTCCTTCGGCGACCGTGACGACCGTGGCGGCCGCTCGGGTGGCTTCAACCGTGACCGTGACGACCGTGGCGGCCGTTCCGGTGGTTTCAACCGTGACCGTGACGACCGTGGTGGCCGTTCCTTCGGTGACCGCGACGACCGTGGCGGCCGTTCCGGTGGTTTCAACCGTGACCGTGACGACCGTGGTGGCCGTTCCTTCGGTGACCGTGACGACCGCGGCGGCCGCTCGGGTGGCTTCAACCGTGACCGTGACGACCGTGGCGGCCGCTCCTTCGGCGACCGTCCGGCCCGCACCGGTGGTGGCTTCGACCGCGACCGTTCCGGTGGCTTCAACCGTGACCGCGACGACCGCGGTGGCCGCTCCTTCGGCGACCGTCCGGCCCGCACCTTCGGTGACCGCCCGTCCTTCGGCCGGGACCGTGACGAGCGCGGCGGCAGCAACAACCGTCCGTTCGCGCGTCGTGACGACCACCGCTCCGGCGGCCGTCCGCAGGCCTCCGGTGGTGGCTTCGGCCGTGACCGTGACGACCGTGGTGGCGCCCGCTCGGGCGGCTTCGACCGCGACCGTTCCGGTGGCTTCAACCGCGACGACCGCAAGCCGCGCTGGAAGAACTGACGCCGTACGGCCGGTGGTTGACCACCGGTAGCTGAACACCTGAACACACACGACGGGCCCGCTCCATGCACTGGAGCGGGCCCGTCGCGTTCCCCCGATGCCCCCGGGTGCCTCCCCCGGCACCCCCACTCGCGCCCCGAGGTGTTGTTCTGCTGCTGAGAATAACCTGTGGCGAGGCCCGGTGGAAGTCCCGTAGCGTCCCGGACATGAGCAGCAGACTGCACGACGTGGCCCGGGTGAACGAGGAGATCGCCGAGCGGGGGAGCTACCGGGCGGCCGGTGGCGAACTCGTCACGGTGGGGGAGCAGTTGGCGGCCGCCAGGGCCGGCACGGTGTCGTACGCGCCGCCGGCGCTGGACGCGCTGCTGCGGGGCGGGGGCCCGGGGCCCGGGCCGGGTCGGTCCGGTGGGCCCGTCGGGGCGGTGGAGGTGACGGCCGAAGGCAGCATCGAGGCCGCCCGGCGCCTGGTCGAGGGCGGGGCGGGCCCGGTCGGGGTGCTCAACTTCGCCTCCGCGCGCAACCCCGGCGGCGGCTACCTGCGCGGCGCCCGCGCCCAGGAGGAGGACCTGTGCCGCAGCGCGCTGCTCTACACCTGCCTGCTGGAGGCGCCGGACTACTACGAGGCGCACCGCGCCTCCACCGACCTCCGGTACAGCCACCGGGTGATCGTCTCGCCCGACGTCCCGGTGATCCGCGGCCGGGGCGGCGACCTGCTGGCACGGCCGTACCCGGCCACCTTCCTGACCTCGCCCGCGCCCAACGCGGGCCAGCTGGAACGGCGCTCGGCCGATGTGGACGTCCGGGGCGTGCTCGCCGAGCGGGCCGTCCGGGTGCTCGCGGCGGCGGCCCGGCACGAGGTCCGCACGCTGGTGCTCGGGGCTTGGGGCTGCGGGGTGTTCCGCAACGACCCGGCCCAGGTCGCCGAGGCCTTCGAGGGCGCGCTCCTCCGGTACGGGGCGGCCTTCGAACGGGTGGTGTTCGCGGTCTGGGACCGCTCACCGGTCTCGGCGAACCGGGCCGCGTTCGAGGCGCGGTTCGGCGGGGCGGCGCAGCCCGGCGCGGCGGTGCGCTGAGGCCGCCGCCGGGTGTCGCCGCCGGGTGTCGCCGCCGAGGCCGGTGAGCGGGCCGGTGCGCGGCTCGCGCCGGGTGCTGCTACCGCTTGCGGGCGGCCAGCGCCGTCGCGGCCGTCGAGGCCGCCGCGACCACGCCGGTGACGGCGAGGACCGACGGCCAGGCGCCGATCTTCTTCGCCAGCGGATGCGAGCCGCCGAACGCCGCCACGTACAGACCGGTCAGCGCTGCCGCGGTGGCCGTGCCCGAGCTGCGGTGCCACTGCGCGGCCGCCCCGGCACCGGCCACCGCCAGCACGGCGCCGCCCAGTTCGCGCCGGCCGCTCCAGCGGGCGACGCCGTAACCGCCCACCAGGCCGCTCGCCGCGGTCAGCGCGGCGGGCGCGGCGGCCGAGAGCACGTTGGGGACCTTCGCCATCGTCGACTCCACTCGTAGAGGTTGTCCTGACTTCCTGTTCCGGCTTCCGACCATAGCCCGCCCGCCCCGCGCCCGTCCGGGCCTCCAGCAGGCCGTCGTCCTCTCCGTCGTCCTCTCCGCCGTCCTCTCCGCCGTCCTCTCCGCCGTCCTCGACAACGCCAGGAGTAGGTGCGTCCCCGGGCCGGTCAGGCCGACAGGTTGGCGCGCAGGGAGGTCAGTTCCTCGTCGGTGACGCCGTGGGCGCGGAGGTAGGCGGGGACGGAGGAGTGCCGGGTGTGGATCCAGCCCAGGGCGGAGGCGAGGAGTTCGGCGGTGACGGGGCGGGAGACGCGTTCGGTGCCGGTCTCGTCGACGTAGGGGGTGGGGCCCTGGTCGAGGCCGAGGCCGACGTTGGAGAGCAGGAAGTCGGCGGTGACGTCGGCCTCCGAGGCGCCGAGCAGGGACTGCAGGACGGCGATGGTCAGGCCGGTGCGGTCCTTGCCGACGGCGCAGTGCACGAGGGCGGGCAGCGCGCCGGGGGCGGCGAGGCGGCGGACGACGGCGGCGAGGGACGGGCCGGCGGTCCGGGCCATGAAGGGGTAGAGCGCCGCCTGGTCCTCGGGCCAGGGCTGGTCGACGTCCTCGCGGTTGGCGGGCAGGGTCGGCAGGTTGAGGGCCTCGTGGTCGAGGCCGTGCCGCAGGTCGGGCCAGACCTCCAGCTCGACCGGGCTGCGCAGGTCGAGGACGGTGCGCAGGCCGAGGGCCTTGAGGCGCCGGGCGCCCTCGTCGGTGAGGGTGTGGAAGGAGCCGGAGCGGTAGAGCACGCCCCGCCGCAGGGCGCCGATCCCGCCCGCGTCACGGAAGTTGCGCACACCGGGGATGTCGATGAAGGCGTCGGTCATGGCCCCACGGTACGGGCGGGGGCCGGTCGGCGGAAGGAAACCGGAGGGAACCTCTCAGCGTCCGCCGGAGACGTCCAGGAAGGCGTTGGTGGTGTACGAGGCGGCCGGGGAGAGCAGGAAGAGGATCGCCTCGGCGACCTCCTCCGCCCGTCCGCCGCGCCGCATCGGCAGTCCGGGGGCGACCCGGTCGACCCGGCCGGGCTCGCCGCCGAGGGCGTGGATGCCGGTGTGGATCAGGCCGGGGCGGACGGCGTTGACCCGGATCCCCTCGGCGGCGACCTCCAGGGCGAGGCCGCGGGTCATCGAGTCGACGGCGCCCTTGGCGGCCGCGTAGTCGACGTACTCGTTGGGCGAGCCGAGCCGCGAGGCGGCCGAGGACACGTTGACGATGGCACCGCCGCGGCCGCCGTGCCGGGTGGACATCCGGCGGACGGCCTGGGCCGCGCACAGGAACGGGCCGGTGATGTTGGCGGCCCAGATCCGGTTCAGCCGGTCCTCGTCGATGTCCTCCAGCCGGCACTGCTTCTCCAGCGTGCCGGCGTTGTTCACCAGGCCCGTGAGCAGCCCGAGTTCGGCGTCCACGGTGGTGAACAGCCGCTCCACCTCGGCGGTGCGGGTGACGTCGGCCCGGACGGCGAGCGCGGTGCCGCCCTCGGCCCGGACGGTGTCCACCACGGCGGTGGCCGAGGCCTCGTCCGTGCGGTAGTTGACGCAGACCCGGTAGCCGCGCCGGGCGGCGAGCAGGGCGGTGGCGGCGCCGATGCCGCGGCCGGCGCCGGTGACGATCAGGACGCCGTCGTCGGGAGTGGTGGTCGACATGGTCGGTACGGTACCCGGCGGCGGGCCGGGGCGGGCCCCGGCGCGGAAATCGTTCGCCCGGCGCGGCCCGGACCGGCGAGGATGCGGTAGCGGCGCCGCCCCGCAGCCCTGCCGGCCGCCCGGGCGGGAGAGTCGAGAGGGGCGAGAGAGGAGACCGACGATGCCCGACGCACCCGCACCCGCACCCGCCGTCCCCGGTACCGTCCTGCTCGCCGGAGTGGTCGGCTCCACCGCGTACGGCTTCGCCCACGCCGGCTCCGACGTCGACCGGCTCGGCCTGTACGCGGCCCCCACCGAGGAGCTGCACGGCCTGCACCGCCCGGCCGAGTCGCACGTCACCACCGGGCCCGACGTCACCCTGCACGAGGCCGCCAAGTGGTGCCGCCTGGCGCTGTCCTGCAACCCGACCGCCTCCGAGCTCGTCTGGCTGCCGGACGACCTGTACGAGGTCCGCACCCCGCTCGGTGCCGAACTGGTCGAGATCCGCTCGAGTTTCCTCAGCGAATCGGGCGTCCGGAAGGCCTATCTCGGTTACGCAGAGCAGCAGTTCCGCAAACTGCTGACCCGCGACACCACCGACCCGGCCACCCGCCGCCGGGCCGCCAAGCACGCCCGGCACCTGGTCCGGCTGGTCGAACAGGCCGTCCGGCTGCACGAGACCGGCCACAACCCGGTCCGCCTCGCCGACCCCGGGCACGTCCGCGACCTCGGCGAACGCATCGCCGACCGCCCCGCCGTCGCCGAATCCCTGCTCGCCGACGCCGCCGACCGCCTCGCCCGCCCCGGTGTCCTCCCCGCCGCCCCCGACCCGCGCCCCGCCGAATCCTGGCTCCGCCGCGTCCGTGCCGCCCACTACGCTCCGCCCCCCGCCCCCGGCGCGCCCGCGCAATCCACTGGCGGAGCCCTGCGCCCCACCGGGTAGGATCACGGTGGCCCTCCCCAACCGGGACGAGGGCCGCGGGCCACTAGCTCAATTGGCAGAGCTGCGGACTTTTAATCCGTAGGTTCAGGGTTCGAGCCCCTGGTGGCCCACCGAAATGAGGCCAGGTCAGACGCCCTCTGACCTGGCCTTTTGCATGTCCGCCGGCGGTGAAAGCACTGCGGCACCCCGGCTGGTCGAGTAGCCGGGGTGCCGCGGTGCGGTGCGGGTTGCGGGGCGGATCAGGCCGCGGCGCGGATCGGGGCGCCGGTCTGGTGGAGGTGGGTGAGGATCTCGCGGTACGAGCGGAAGAGGCCGGTCTCGTAGTAGGTGATCTCCTTCTCGGCGCAGAAGTCGCGGGTGAGGACGGCGGCGCGGCGCAGGGCCGGGGTGGGCATGCTGGGGAAGAGGTGGTGCTCGACCTGGTAGTTGAGGCCGCCCATCAGGGCGTCGATGAAGTAGCCGCCGCGGACGTTGCGGGAGGTGAGGACCTGGCGGCGGAGGAAGTCGAGCCGCATGCCGGGCGTCACCATCAGCATGCCCTTGTGGTTGGGGGCGAAGACGCAGCCCAAGTAGACGCCGAGCAGGGCCTGGTGGACGGCGAGGAAGGCGAAGGCCTTGCCGACCGGGAGGGCGGCGAAGACCAGCCCGAGGTAGGCGGCGAAGTGGGCGACCAGCAGGAAGCCCTCCAGGTACGGGCGCTTCATGATCGGGCTGCGCAGCGCGCGGAAGCTGTTGTAGCTGAGGTTGAGGCCTTCGAGCAGGAGCAGCGGGAAGAAGAGGAACGCCTGGCGGCGGCCGATGAAGCGGGCGATTCCGCTGGCCTTCCTGGCCTGGTCCTGGGACCAGACGACGAGGTCGGGGGAGACGTCCGGGTCCCGTTCCTCGTGGTTGGGGTTGGCGTGGTGGCGGGTGTGCTTGTTCATCCACCAGCCGTAGCTCATGCCCATCAGGAGGTTGGCGACGATGCGGCCGCCGATCTCGCCGGCGCGGCGTCCGGTGAACACCTGACGGTGGGCCAGGTCATGTGCCATTAATCCCAGTTGGGCGAAGACGATGGACATGGCGGCGGCCAGTCCGAGTTGGAGCCAGGTGTCGCCGAGGGCGAACATGGCCCACCAGCCGCCGAGGAACGCGGCGAGGACGAGGCCCGCGCGGACGGTGTAGTAGACCGGGCGTCGGTCGAGCAGGCCCTCGGCGGTGATCCGGCGGCTCAGTTGGGCGAAGTCGCTCCCGCCGGTTCCGGGCGGGGCGGTGTCCGGTGGTCCGGCGGGCGGCTGCGGCCGGGTTTTCGCGGTCGGCGTCCCCGCGGTGTCGGTGGTCATGGTGCTGAGTCTGGTCTAGCGAACGGGCCTTGAGAAACGGGGGCATCCCCCTGGGGCGGGGTGAGGGTATCCCCCGGACCGTCCCGGGTGGCTGCGGACGTGCGGCGCGTGGTGCCTGATGGTGCCGCAGGGGCGGGGAGAGGTGGCGTAGGTCACGTCGTAATCGGCTGGTTTCGGGCGTTCTGTGGCGAGCTTGCGTCGTGGTGGCCGGGGTTGGTGGTGGACCGGAGGTCGGTGATCGCGTCGGGCCTAAATATGATCGGAAGCCACGTTCATCGGTTTGTATCGATGTTCGTATGTGCAACCTGGGAACGGCTCCGACCGTCTCCCTGTGTGCGGTGCGCCAGATCGTCCGGGGCGTCGCTTCCGTCGGTGAAAGGTACGCGCATGTCAGGTCAGTGGGGCGAGGGCCCGGCTCGGGGCGAGAACGCACCCGGCGCGCTCACGACGGGGAGCGATGGGTCCGTGCCTACGCCGCGTACCGGGGGCCGGGCGGAGGCCCGGCGCGCCGCGCAGGGCAAGGGCGGCGGCCGCGGCGGCAAGGACGGCGGCAAGGACGCGGGCAAGGACGGCGGTCGGGACGCGGGCAAGGACGGCGGCCGGCCGGAGGCGGCGGGCGGCCGGGCGGCGGCGCGCAACAGCCGCAAGCCCAAGAAGAACGTGAAGAAGATCGTCGCCTGGTCGGCGGCCGGCGTGCTGGTGCTGATCGCGGGCGCCGGCGGGGCGATCTACTTCAAGCTGAACGCCAACATCAAGTCCTTCGACGGCGACGCGATAGCGACCGACCGCCCGCCGGAGGCGCAGGCCGACGCGGACGGCAACAAGCCGGTCAACGTGCTGCTGATCGGTTCGGACAGCCGCGGCGGCAACAACTCGGACCTCGGCGGCGGCGAGGACGGCGGCGCCCGTTCGGACACCACGATCCTGCTGCACGTCTACGCCGACCACAAGCACGCCGTGGGCATCTCGATCCCGCGCAACGCGAAGGTCCCGATCCCGCCCTGCAAGCTGCCCAACGGCAAGTGGACCAAGGGGTCGTCCAGCGACCTGTTCAACGCGGCCTTCTCGGTCGGCGGCAGCGACGGCGGCAACCCGGCCTGCGCCCAGAACACCGTCGAGAAGCTCACCGGGATCCGGGTCGACCACACCATCGTGGTCGACTTCAACGGCTTCTCCGCGATGACCAAGGCCGTGAACGGCGTCGACGTCTGCCTGCCGAAGCCCATCTACGAGGGCGACGTCAACCCCAACCTGCACAAGAAGGGCGACCTCGTCCTGCCACAGGGCAAGCAGACCGTGCAGGGCCAGCAGGCGCTGGACTACGTGCGTCTGCGGCACGGCATCGGCGACGGCTCCGACATCGGCCGGATGAAGCGCCAGCAGGCCTTCCTCAGCTCGCTCGCGAGCAAGGTCAAGAAGGACGGGCTGAGCCCCACCAACCTGCTGCCGCTGGCCGACGCCGCGACCAAGTCGCTGGTGGTCGACCCGGGGCTGGCCTCCGCGGACAAGCTGCTCTCCTTCGGGCTGTCGCTCAAGAACATCGACATGCACGACCTCAAGTTCGTGACGGCGCCCTGGCGTTACCGCACCCAGGACAAGGACCTCGACCTGGTCCAGCCGGACGCCAACAAGCTCTGGGAGACCCTCAAGGCCGACCAGACCATCGACGGGCAGAACGCCACCGGCCAGCAGCCGGACGCCGCCGCCAGCCCGAGCGCACCGGCCGCGTCGCAGTCGGCCGCGACCAGCGCGCCCGCCGCGCCGGTCGCGGACGCCGGCAACTCGTCGATCAAGGTGGCGGTCTACAACGGGACGACCGAGAACGGCCTGGCCGGCAAGGCGACCGCGCAGCTGAAGGCCGCCAAGTTCGCCGCCACCACGGCGGGCCAGGCGGCGAGCACCAAGTACAAGACCACCATGATCGAGTACGGCTCCGGGCAGAAGGCGAACGCCGACAAGGTCGCCGCGCTGTTCCCGGGCGCCAGCGTCGAGGCCGGCAACTCGGCGGGCGTGACCCTGATCGTCGGTAAGGACTTCTCCGCGGCCAACGGCGGCGGGACCACCGGCCAGGCCACCGGGACGGGCGGCGCGGCCGCGAACGGCACCCCGGCGTCCCCGGCGCCGCTGCCCACCACCGTCACCAACGACGCCCGCTCGGCGGACGACGACATCTGCGCGAACACCACCTACGGCAGCGGCGGCTGACCGCACCCGAGCGGTAGGGGGCGACCCCCGGGCCGGCGCCGTCCAGGGCGCGCGGGCCCGGGGGTCGTGCCATGGTGGCCGGAGAAACCGGGGAGGCACCCGGCCCGCGGGCGACCTGATGGACGGGCGACCTGATGGACGGGACCCCGGCGCACCGGACCCCGGCAGGCTGGACAAGGGGGGCGCGCACCGAAAGGCGGACCCCATGCCCGAGATCGCCCTCCAGTTCGACATCGCCGCACCCCGGGCCGTCGTCCTCGCCGCGCTCAACACGCACGGCGGGCTGACCAGCTGGTGGACCACCGGGGTGGACCGGGAGGGCGACGTCCTGCTGTTCGACTTCCCCGGCGTCCCCGAGCCGTTCCGGCTCCGCCGCGAGCGGGCCGACCTGGATCGGGTGGTGTGGGCCAACGCCGGGGCCTTCCCGCCGCACTGGGCCGGCACCTGGATCAGCTGGGACCTCGCCGACCAGCCCGACGAGCCCGGCCGCACCCGGTTGCTGTTCCGGCACGGCGGCTGGCAGCCGGGCAGCGAGGACGGCGTCCCGCTGGTCGCCGGCACCTGGGCCGAACTGCTGGTCCGGCTCAAGGACTACGCGCAGAGCGGCAAGGTGCAGCCGTACTTCGTCACGGCCCAGCGGCACGACACCGCGTGAACGGCCTCCACGGCGGCGTGAGCGGCACGACACCGCGTGAACGGCCCGCCGGCGGCCGAACGGGCCCGGGCCCGTCCGATCGCCCGCCAGGGCGCCGTCCGGTGGCGGGATCGCGGCGCCGGGCCGATGGTGGGCGGTGTACCCGCCGTCCGCGCTGACGGCCGGCACCGGCAGCCCGGCACCGGGCGGCCGGGACCCGCCCGCCCCGACGACCACGCCGGCGACCACTGCCTTCGGGAGGCCCAGCAATGCCCGTAGTCACCGCTCCGTACAAGCCCGGCACCCCGTGCTGGATCGACCTGATGGCGAGCGACCAGCAGGCCGCGCTCGACTTCTACCGCGACCTGTTCGGCTGGCAGGGCGAGGTCGGCCCGGCCGAGTTCGGCGGCTACGCCGTGTGCATGCTCAACGACCGACCGGTCGCCGGGATCATGGCGCGGTCCGCGCCCGAGGGCCAGCCGCTGCCGCCCGTCGCCTGGACCACCTACCTGGCCTCGGACGACGCCGACGTGAGCGGGGCCGCCATCGCCGAGCACGGCGGCACGATCCTCTACCCGGCGATGGACGTCGGCGTGATCGGCCGGATGCTGGTCGCCGCCGACCCGACCGGCGCGGTGTTCGGCGTCTGGCAGGCGATGGACTTCATCGGCGCGGGCGTGGTCAACGAGCCCGGCGCACTGGTCTGGAACGAGCTCAACACCGCCGACACCGACGCGGCCGGCCGCTTCTACCTCCCGGCACTCGGGCTGCGCCCGGCGACCATCCAGGGCATGGAGGGGTACTTCTCGCTCAACGCCGGCGACCGTACGGTGGGCGGCATGCAGCCGATCCCCAAGTACCTGGGGGCGGGCACGCCCTCGCACTGGATGGCCTACTTCTCGGTGGACGACACCGACTCCACCGTGGACGCCCTGGTCAAGGCGGGCGGCTCGGTGATCCAGCCGCCGTTCGACATGCAGTCCGGCCGGATGGCGGTCGTCCAGGACCCGCAGGGCGCGGTGTTCGCGGTGGCGGAGGCCGCCGAGGCGCAGATGCCCGACTCGCCGTAACAGCGCCGGGCACCCCCGCCGAAACGGCGCCGGGCACCCACGAGCCCACCTGGCCGCCCACGAGCATCCGGGCAACCGGAAGCCGCCCTTCCCGCGACGCGCCGCCGGGAAATGGGCGGCTTCCCCGCGTTCCCGGGTAAGACTGCACCCATGCTGGGGCTACCGGACGACATCCGCGCTTTCCTCTTCGACCTCGACGGGGTCCTCACCCAGACCGCCAAAGTGCACGCCGCGGCCTGGAAGGACACCTTCGACTCCTTCCTGCGCGCCGAAGCCGCCCGCACCGGCGGGCAGTTCGTCCCCTTCGACGCCGTCACCGACTACGACACCTACGTGGACGGCCGCCCGAGACTGGACGGCACCCGGGCGTTCCTGCGCAGCCGGGGCGTCGACCTGCCCGAGGGCACCGACGCCGATCCGCCCAACACCCCTACCGTGCACGGGATCAGCCGGGCCAAGAACGACACCGTCCTGCGGTTGATCCGCGAGCAGGGCGTCCAGCCGTACGACGGCTCGGTCGCGTACGTGCACCGGCTGCGCGCGCTCGGGCTGCCCAGCGCCGTGGTGTCCTCCAGCGCCAACTGCCGGGACGTGCTGCGGGCGGCGGGCATCGAGGGGCTGTTCGACGTGATCGTGGACGGCGTCGTCGCCCAGCGCGAGGGTCTGCCCGGCAAACCCGCCCCCGACACCTACCTGTACGCCGCCCGCACGCTCGGCGTCGAGCCCGCGCACGCCGCCGTCTTCGAGGACGCGCTCGCCGGGGTGGCCTCCGGCCGGGCGGGCGGCTTCGGGGCCGTGGTCGGGGTCAACCGCACCGGGCAGGCCGCCGAACTGCGCCGGGACGGCGCGACCGTGGTCGTCGACGACCTCGCCGAACTGCTGGAGGAGCAGGCATGAGTGAGCGGAGCGAGGCAGTCGCATGAGTGGCCTGGACAACTTCTCCGTCGACCCCTGGCTGATGGCCGAGCAGGGCCTGGACCTGACCGCGATGGCCCGCGCCGAGTCGCTGTTCGCGCTCTCCAACGGCCACATCGGCCTGCGCGCCAACCTGGACGAGGGCGAGCCGCACGGCCTCCCCGGCACCTATCTGAACGGTGTCTTCGAGCTCCGCCCGCTGCCGTACGGCGAGGGCGGCTACGGCTACCCGGAGTCCAGCCAGAGCGTCATCAACGTGACCAACGGCAAGATCATCCGGCTGCTGGTCGACGATGAGCCCTTCGACCTGCGCTACGGCGAACTCATCCGCCACAAGCGCTGGTTGGACTTCCGGGAGGGGATGCTGCACCGCGAGGCCGAGTGGACCTCCCCGGCCGGCCGGACCATCCGGGTGCGCTCCTCCCGGCTGGTCTCGCTCACCCAGCGCGCGATCGCCGCGGTCGAGTACAGCGTCGAGGCGGTGGACGGGCCGGTGCGGATCGTGCTCCAGTCCGAGCTGGTCGCCAACGAGCAGCTGCCCGGCGGCGCCGCGGGCGATCCGCGGGCCTCCGCCGTCCTGGAGGCGCCGCTGCAGCCCGAGGTGCACCACGCGAGCGACACCAAGGCCGTCCTGGTGCACCGCACCCGCTACAGCGCGATCCGGGTCGCCGCCGGGATGGACCACGTGATCGAGGGCCCGGAGGAGCTCGAAACCGTCGCCGAGGCCGAGGCCGACCACTGCCGGATCAGCGTCACCACCGTGCTCCGGCCCGGACAGCGGCTGCGGCTGGTCAAGTTGATGGCCTACGGCTGGTCGGGGACGCGCTCGCTGCCCGCCGTCCGGGACCAGGTGGAGGCCGCGCTGACCGCCGCCCGGTACACCGGCTGGGACGGTCTGGTCGCCGAACAGGCCGCCTACCTCAAGGAGTTCTGGGAGACCAGCGACGTCGAGATCGAAGGCGACGTCGAACTCCAGCAGGCCGTCCGGTTCGCCGTCTTCCACGTCCTCCAGGCCGGCGCCCGCAGCGAGGAGCGGGCCATCCCCGCCAAGGGGTTGACCGGCCCCGGCTACGACGGGCACAGCTTCTGGGACACCGAGACCTTCGTCCTGCCGGTGCTCACCTACTGCCTGCCCGGGGCCGTCAACCAGGCTCTGCGCTGGCGGCACACCACGCTGCCGCTGGCCCGCGAACGGGCGGCCCAACTCGGCCTGGCCGGAGCGGTGTTCCCCTGGCGGACCATCCGCGGTGAGGAGTGCTCCGGGTACTGGCCGGCCGGTACCGCCGCCTTCCACATCGGCGCCGACATCGCCGCCGCCGTCGCCCGCTACGTCCGGGCCACCGGGGACGCCGAGTTCGAGCGCGCGTACGGGCTCGAACTGCTCGTGGAGACCGCCCGGATGTGGCGCTCGCTCGGCCACCACGACGTCTCGGGGAAGTTCCGCATCGAGGGCGTCACCGGCCCGGACGAGTACAGCGCCGTCGCCGACAACAACGTGTTCACCAACCTGATGGCGCAGACGAACCTGCGCGCCGCCGCCGAGGCCGCCGCCCGCCACCCGCACGAGGCCGCCGAACTCGGCGTCGACACCGAGGAGACCGCCGCCTGGCGGGACGCCGCGTCCGCGATGTACATCCCGTACGACGAGGACCTCGGCGTGCACCCGCAGGCCGACGGCTTCACCCACCACCAGGTCTGGGACTTCGAGCACACCCCGCCCGAGAAGTACCCGCTGCTGCTGCACTACCCGTACTTCGACCTGTACCGCAAGCAGGTGGTCAAGCAGGCCGACCTGGTGCTCGCCATGCAGGTCCGCGGCGACGCGTTCACCGACGAGCAGAAGGCCCGCAACTTCGCCTACTACGAGCGGCTCACCGTCCGCGACTCCTCGCTCTCCGCGTGCACCCAGGCGGTGATCGCCGCCGAGGTCGGCCAGCTCGACCTCGCGTACGACTACACGGCCGAGGCGGCGCTGATGGACCTGCACGACCTCGGCGGCAACACCCGCGACGGCCTGCACATGGCCTCGCTCGCGGGCGCCTGCATCGCCCTGGTGGCGGGCTTCGGGGGGCTGCGCGACCACAGCGGTTCGCTGTCCTTCCGGCCCCGGCTGCCGGGCGGGCTGATGAGGCTCGGGTTCTCGCTGATGGTCCGCGGGCAGCTGCTGGGCGTCCAGATCACCCACGAGGGGACGACGTACACGCTGCGCCGCGGCGAGGTGCTGCACCTGTGGCACGACGGCGAGCCGGTGCAGGTGAAGGCCGGGGAGCCGGTCACCCTGCCGACCACCGCGCCGCCGGCCCAGGAGCGGTGCGGCCAGCCGCCCGGCCGCGAGCCCGCCCGGCGGCAGGCGCAGGCGGGCCTGGTCAGCGGCAAGCTCGGGCAGCAGGACCACCTGGCGGCGGAGTAGCCGCGCCGACCCGTCGTTCACCTGTTCGGGCCCGCTCCGGGTGCGGGGCGGGCCCGGCCGCCGGAGGGTGCAGGTGTCCTGTGGCAGCCGGCGGCCGGTGATTGGAGAGCACCCGTGGCGAGCGTGGCCGAACAGATGGTGGAGGTGCTCCGGCAGGCCGGGGTCGAGCGGGTCTACGGCGTGGTCGGGGACAGCCTCAACCCGGTCGTGGACGCGATCCGGCGCACCGACGGCATCGGCTGGGTGCACGTGCGCAACGAGGAGGCGGGCGCCTTCGCGGCGGCCGCCGAGGCCGAGCTCAGCGGCCGGCTCGCGGTCTGCGCCGGCTCCTGCGGGCCCGGCAACACCCACCTCGTCCAGGGCCTGTACGACGCCCAGCGCAGCGGCCTGCCGGTGCTGGCGCTCGCCTCGCACATCCCGTCCGGGCAGATCGGCACCGGCTTCTTCCAGGAGACCCACCCCGAGCGGGTGTTCACCGACTGCAGCACCTGGTGCGAGATGCTCTCCACCCCCGCCCAGCTGCCCCGGCTGATGCGGATCGCCATCCAGCACGCGCTCGGCTCGCACGGCGTCTCGGTGCTGGCCTTCCCCGGGGACGTCGCCGCGCTCCCCGCCGCCGGGCCCACCGGGACCAGCCACTTCCTCACCGAGCAGGCCGTCGCCGCGCCGCCGTGGTCCCAGGTGCAGGAGCTGGCCCGGCTGCTCAACGGGGCCCGCAAGGTCGCCCTGTTCTGCGGCGCGGGGGTGCGCGGGGCGCACGGCGAGGTGATGGAGGCGGCCCGGGCCCTGAACGCGCCGGTCGGGCACTCGCTGCGCGGCAAGGAGTGGATCCAGTACGACAACCCGTACGACGTCGGCATGAGCGGCCTGCTCGGCTACGGCGCCTGCCACGAGGCGCTGCACTCCGCCGACCTGGTACTGCTGCTCGGCACCGACTTCCCGTACGACTCCTTCCTGCCGCAGGCGCGCACCGTCCAGGTCGACCACGACGCCACCCGGCTGGGCCGCCGCACCGCGCTCGAACTGGCCGTTCACGGCGATGTCGCCGCCACCCTGCGGGCCGTCCTGCCGCTGCTGGACGCCAAGCGCGACCGCGCCTTCCTCGACGAGATGCTGCGCAAGCACTGCCGCTCGCTGGAGGACGTGGTCGGTGCCTACACCCGGGACATCGAGAAGCACCTGCCGATCCACCCCGAGTACGTCGCCTCGGTGCTCGACGAGGTGGCCGCCGACGACGCGGTGTTCACCGTGGACACCGGCATGAACAACGTCTGGGCCGCCCGCTACCTCCAGCCGAACGGCCGCCGCCGGGTGATCGGCTCCTTCCTGCACGGCTCGATGGCCAACGCCCTGCCGCACGCCATCGGCGCCCAACTGGCCTGCCCCGGGCGGCAGGTGATCGCGATGGCCGGCGACGGCGGGATCGGCATGCTGCTCGGCGAACTGCTGACGGTGGCCAAGCACCGGCTGCCGGTGAAGACCGTCGTCTTCAACAACGGGGCACTCGGCATGATCAAGCTGGAGATGCTGGTCTCGGGCTACCCGGAGTACGAGATCGACAACGGGGACGTCGACTACGCGGGGATCGCGCGGGCGATGGGCATCCCGGCCAAGCGGGTCACCGAGCCGGCGAGGGTGCGGGAGGTGCTGGCGGAGGCGCTGGAACGGCCCGGCCCCGCCCTGGTGGACGTGGTCACCGACCCCAACGCGCTGTCCATCCCGCCGTACATCACGGCCGCCCAGCTGAAGGGCTTCGCGCTGGCGGCCGGGCGGACGGTGCTCTCCGGCGGGGTCGGGCGCATGATCGACCTGGCCCGCAGCAACCTGCGCAACATCCCGCGGCCGTAGCCGAGAAGGGGGACTCCGGGGCTTCTTGCCTCTGAGGCAAAATTCTTGCCCGAGGGGCACGGCGGGTGTCCACTGGTCACATGACCACCAGCCCGACCGGGGACGCCGCCCCGGGAGACCGGCTCGACGACCAGGAAGTGGCCGGCCTCGCCGCCCGCCTCCGGGAACACCGGCTCAGCAGCCGCCTGACCCTCGAAGTGGCCTCCGCCCGGGTCGGGCTCTCCCCAGCCTATCTGTCCCGGCTGGAGACCGGCCGCCGCCAGCCCTCCCTCCCCGTCCTGCTCGGCCTCGCCCGCGCCTACGGCACCTCCGTCTCCGGCCTGCTCGGCGAGACCATGGCCGAACCCGACCCGGTCGTGCGCGGGGGCGTCATCGAACCCGGCCGCGCCGGCGGCTGGGGCTATCGCAGGGCCGGCGCCCCCGGCCGGGCCATGCAGGCGCTGCGCGTCCACGTGCCCCCGGGCGTGCAGGACACGGTGGTCCGGGTCCACCCCGGCGAGGAGTGGCTGTACGTCCTGCAGGGCCGGCTCAAGCTGACCCTCGGAGACCGGGTCCACCGCCTCGACGTCGGCGACTCCGCCCACTTCGACTCGCTCACCCCGCACTGCATCGCCGCCGACGCACCGGACGGCGTCGAACTGCTCTTCGTCCACACCCTGCTGCAGAGCCCCGGCGGCGAACTCTGTCTCGGCGGCCCCGCAGCAACCCACTGACCCGACGTCAGAACCCTTGGAGGAGATCCCTCATGGCCGATCCCACCATCCCCGACCAGGCCGCCGCGGCCACCGCCCCGGCCGCTCCGACCCCCGCCCCGGTGACCGTCGACGCCGGCATCTCGGCCAACCGCCGGGTCGCGGTCCGCCTGGTGATCTACACCGCCGGCATCCACGCCTTCGCCGGCTTCATCATGCTGCTGTTCGAACTGGGCAACCGCAACAAGTAGTCCACCGGGGCGGTCGCGGCCCTCACCGCTCGCGCAGCAGCTCGCAGAGGGCGTCCAGCGCCGCCGGGAAGGCGTGCTCGGGCGGGGACGCGTAGCCGATCACCAGAGCGGAGGCGGCGTCCGGGTCGGCGGCCGACCGGTCGGCGAGGTGCCAGGACAGCCCTTCGAGGGCCAGACCGGCGGCCTCGGCCCGGGCCAGCAGCTCCACCTCGGACGCCGAACCGGGCGGCAGCTGGAGAACGGCGTGCAGCCCGGCGGCGATCCCGGTGACCCGCACGCGCGGGGCGTGCTCGGCGAGCGCGGCGACCAGCCGGTCCCGCCGGCGCCGGTAGTGCAGCCGGCAGCGGCGGACGTGCCGGTCGTACGTCCCGGAGGTGATCAGCTCGGCGAGGGTCAACTGGTCGAGCACCGGGGACATCGTGTCGGCCAGCGTCTTCAACCGGGCCACCGGCTCGACCAGCGCGTCCGGCAGGGCCAGCCAGGCCAGCCGCAGGCCCGGCGCGAGGCTCTTGGCGGCCGTCCCGGCGTACACCACCCGCTCCGGGTCGAGCGCCTGCATCGCGCCGACCGGCTGCCGGTCGTAGCGGAACTCCCCGTCGTAGTCGTCCTCGACGACGTACCCGTCCCGCTCGCGCGCCCAGCGCACGGCGGCGGCCCGCCGGTCGGCGGCCAGCGGCGCACCGGTGGGGAACTGGTGCGCGGGGGTGAGCAGGACGGCCCCGCACCGGCCGTCGAGCCGCTCGACCCGGGCGCCCGCCCCGTCCAGCGGCACCGGGACGGTGGTCAGCCCCGCCGCCCGGGCGACGGCGTGCTGCGGCGGCAGCCCGTACTCCTCGACCGCGAGGGCGCGGTCCCCGCGCTCCCGCAGGGCGGCGCAGAGCAGGCCCAGGCCCTGGGAGACACCGGTGCAGATCAGCAGGTGGTCGGGGTCGGTGCGGACGCCGCGGACCCGCGCCAGGTAGTCGGTGAGCGCCCGCCGCAGCTCGATCCGGCCGAACGGGCCGCCGTAGCCGAAGGCCTCGTGCGGCGCGGTGGCGAGGGCCCGGCGGGCGGCGGCGAGCCAGGCGGTGCGGGGGAAGAGCGAGAGGTCGGGCCGCCCGGCCATCAGGTCGTGCCGGACGGCCCGCCGACCCGACGCCGGCCGGGCCGCCCGCCGGCTCCGGCCGGGCGCGGCCCGCCGGGCGACGGTGGTGCCGGAGCCCTGCCGGGAGGTGAGCCAGCCCTCCGCGGTGAGCTGCCCGTACGCCTCGACCACGGTGTTCCGGGCGACCCCGAGGTCCTCGCCGAGGGCCCGCGAGGACGGCAGCCGGGTGCCGGGCCCGAGCCGCCCGTCCTGGACGGCCTCGCGCAGCGCGTCCTCCAGGGCGGCTCGCAGCCCGGCCCCGGCGGCGCGCCGCTCGGTGAGGTCCAGGTGCAGGTCGCCGCCGAAGGAGGTCCAGGAGCTGCTCACGGGCCCGATTATCGCGCGGCCCGGCACCCTCGACCCGGGGTGAGGGCGGATCAGACCGACAGGTAGACCGCGCTGCCGACGCCGGCGAGGAAGCAGTAGAGCGCGAACGGCGTCAGGCTGCGGGTCTCGAAGTACTTGGTGAGGAAGCGCACCGAGACGTAGCCGGCGACGAAGGCGGCGATGCTGCCGGCGACGACCGGGCCGAGGACGGCGGAGTTCTCCGGCTTGAACAGCTCCGGCACCTTCAGCACGGAGGCGGCCAGGATGACCGGGGTCGCGAGCAGGAAGGAGAAGCGGGCGGCGTCCTCGTGGTGCAGGCCGCGCAGGATGCCGGCGCTCATGGTGACACCGGAGCGGCTGATGCCCGGGAAGAGCGCGAGGATCTGGGCGGCGCCGATCCAGGCGCCCTGGACGAAGCTGAGCCGGGCCAGCCGGTGGTCGGAGGCGATCGCCGGGTCGAGGCCCGGTTCCTCGGCCGGCGGGGCGGCGTGCCCGGCCCGACGGCGGCCGGTGCCGCCGCGCTTGAGCCGTTCGGCGCCGAGCAGCACCAGCCCGTTGAGGGCCAGGAAGACGGCGGCCGGGACGGGCTTGCCGAGCGCGTTGCGCAGCGCCTTCTCCAGGGCGAGTCCCGCCACCCCGACCGGGATGGTGGAGATGATCAGCAGCCAGGCGAGCTTCTCGTCCCGGCTCTCGACCCGGCGGCGGCGGATCGAGCTGAGGAAGCCGCCGATCACCCGGACCCAGTCCTTGCGGAAGAACACCACCAGCGCGAACGCGGTGGCCAGGTGCAGGCCGACCAGGACGGCGAGGTAGGAGGAGCCCTCGGCGGTCATGTCGAGGTCCCGCTGGATCTTCCCGCCGATCAGGGCGGGGAGCAGGATGCTGTGGCCCAGGCTGGAGACCGGGAACAGTTCCGTCACACCCTGCAGCAGGCCGACGCCTATCGCTTCCGGGTAGGTCAGGGTGGACATCGCGCACCTTCGCTCGGGGGTCTGGATCCGGGGGAGCCCCGCGAAGCTACTACGGGCATGTAGACGCCCGGCAGCCCCGCCGCCAGAAGTTCATCGAGCGGACGTCTGGGCGCCACCGCTGTCGGTCGGCCGCCGGTCGGCCGCCGGTCGGCAGCCGATCAGCCGCCGGACCGCGCCGCCGACCCGCCTCCGCCGAGCGGCACCCGCCGCCACGCCCCGCCGCCGGCGGGCACCGGCGCGGAGGCGAAGTCGTAGCGCGGCCCGTCCGGCCCGAGCGCGAGCAGCGAGATCGAGGAGGACCCCCAGATCCGCCCGTCGCCGAAGTCCCGCCGCTGGATCAGCGCCGCGTCGTCGTCCAGCGGCAGGCCGTCGCCCGCGACGATCGGCAGCCAGTCGCCCCAGGCCCGCTCGGCGGGACCGTCACCGGTCGGCTCCGGCCGGGGCGCGGCGGCGAGGCGGGCCCGGAAGCGGTCGGCGCGGGCGGCCATCAGCGCGCGGATCCGCTCGGAGGCGGTCCGGTTGGCGGCCATGCCCTCCAGCCCGTCGTTGAGCACCACGCTGAGGCCGACCGGCAGTTCGCGCTCCTCCAGCCGGCCACCGCCCCAGCTGGCGACCCGGGCGCCGTCGGGCCGGACCAGGACGAGGTGGAACGGGTCGTACGGGGTGAGGTCGAGGTGGCCGATCCCGCCCTCCCGGACGGCGGTGAGCGGCAGTTCGCCACGGGAGAGCCGGGTGTCGGCGGGGGCGAGCGGCCCGAAGCCGTTCAGCAGGCAGGCGGCGGTCCGCCGCCCGGGGTCGACGGCCAGCCAGGTGCCGCCGGCGGCGAGGTCGAGTCCGCCGACCAGGGCCGGCCGGTCCGGCCAGTGGTGGTCCGGCGGCAGCCAGTCGCGCCCGAGGTACTCGTCCCGGACGGAGAGGAGCAGCACCGGCACGGCCGCCCCCGGTTCGATGCTGACGAACGCCGTACACACGATCGCGGCCCCCTGACCTCGCCCGGCGGGGGCACTCGTCGTGGTGGCGCCCCCGCGGTCGATCCTCGCACTCCCGTTCGCGCGCCGGGAGTGCGCGTCCGCGCCCGGAGGCGCCGCCCGGGCCCTCCCTTTTCGGCCGCCGCCGTGCCACACTCGCCGCACGGCCGGGCGCACGCGAAGTGGCCCAGGATTCTGTGGTTCAAATGCACCAGGAAACGGGTCCACCAGGTCCCTAGGCTGGCGGTCATGACGACGAACGAGCACCAGCCGACCGAAGCGCCCGTCCCGGCCCCCGCCCAGCGCCTCGCGCTGCACACCCTGGCCCCCGACTTCTACCAGGCCATGATCGCGGTGGACCGCGCCTCCCGGAAGGGCATCGACCACACGCTCGCCGAGCTGGTCAAGGTGCACGCCTCGATGATCAACGGCTGCGCCTTCTGCATCGACATGCACAGCACCGACGCCCTGAAGGGCGGCGAGCAGGACCACCGGCTGCTCTCCCTCCCGGCCTGGCGCGAGACCCCCTGGTTCACCGCCCGGGAGCGGGCCGCGCTGGCCCTCACCGAGTCGGTCACCCTGCTGACCCAGGGACACGTCCCGGACGCGGTCTACGCCGAGGCCGCCGCCCAGTTCGACGAGACCGAGCTGGCCCAGCTGATCGCGCTGATCGTCACCATCAACGCCTGGAACCGGATCGGGGTGGCCTCCCGGCTCAGCCCGGCCGCCAAGTGAGGCCCGGGGGCATGGCAGGCATGGCGGACATGGCGGACACGAAGGTCGTCCAGCGGGAGAAGGCCCGGTTGCTCCGGGAGCTGCACCGGCCGGGCGAGCCGCTGGTGCTCGCCAACGTGTGGGACGCGGCGAGCGCCCGCCTGGTCGCCGCCGCCGGAGCGCGGGCGGTGGCGACGGCCAGTGCGAGCGTCTCCTGGTCGCTCGGCAGCCGGGACGGCGGCGGCGCCGACCTCGAAGAGGTCCTCGTCCGGACGGCGCAGGTGGTCCGCGCGGTGGACCTGCCGGTCACCGCCGACCTGGAGGGCGGCTTCGCGCGGACCGCCGCCGGCGTCGGCGAGTCCGTCGCCGCGCTGCTGGCCACCGGCGCGGTCGGCGTCAACCTGGAGGACGAGGGCCGGCCGGCGGCCGAGGCCGCCGAGCGGATCGCGGCGGCGCGGGCGGCGGCGGACGCGGCGGGCGTGCCCGCCTACGTCAACGCCCGCACCGACGTGTTCCTGCACGGGATCGGCGCGCCGGAGGGCCGGCTGGACGACGCGGTGCGCCGGCTGCGGGCCTACGTCGAGGCGGGTGCGGACGGCGTGTTCGTGCCCGGTGTCGCGGACGAGGAGACGATCGCCGCGCTGGCCGCGGCCGTCCCGGTGCCGCTGAACGTGCTGGCGGGTCCGGGCGCGCCGTCCGTCCCGGAGCTGGCGAAGCTGGGCGTGGCCCGGGTGAGCCTGGGCCCCGGGCTGGCCGAGGTGGCGTACGCGGCGGTGCGCCGGGCCGCCGCGGAGGTGTACGCGAGCGGCACCTACACCGCGCTGGAGGGCGGGCTGACCTACCAGGAGCTGAACGGCCTCTTCTGAGCGGGCTCCTCGCGGTCCGTCCGGCGCTGAGCGGGCCCGGCGGCGCGGGCTGGACGGCGCCGGGCCGGGCGGCGCGGCTGGTCGCCGTACCCGGGCGGGCCCGGGTACGGCGAAGCCCCGGCTGCCGCCGACGGGGGGTGGCGGCAACCGGGGCGGTGCCCGGCGGGCGTGGTCGGCCGATCCGGGTCAGCCGATCTGACCGCTGAGCCCCGGGTGGGTCATCTGGTTGGTGCCGACGGCCTCCACCTCCTGGGCGGCGTGGCCGACCACCGGCAGCTTGCCGGCGGCGTGGATGGCGAGGTCGGCCGGGGAGAGGTTGAGACCGTCGGTGAGGCCCCCGGTGGCGTCCGGGGAACTCGCGGTCTGGGTGGTGGCGGACGCCGCCGGGGCGGCGAGCGCGAGGCCCGCCATGGTGAGGGCGGCCAGGGTGGCGAGTTTCTTCATGCACTGCCGAACGACCCGGGCCGCCTTCAGGTAACCGGACGGCTCAGACCGTCACTCGCAGGGTTCGCACGCTGTTGCTGATGAAGGAGCCGATCGGCTCCGGCGCGTCGCCCTCGGCGAGGGCCAGCCCGGGGAACCGCTCGAACAGGTGCCGCAGTGCGGTCTCGGCCTCCAGCCGGGCCAGCCCGGAGCCGAGGCAGAAGTGCGGGCCGTGACCGAGCGACAGGTGCCGGTTGGGCCGCCGGGTGACGTCGAAGCGGTCGGCGTCCGGATGGTGCCCGGCGTCGCGGCCGGCCGCCGCGTAGGAGGCCAGCAGCGCCTCGCCGCGCCGGATCACCACGTCACCGACCTCGATGTCCTCGGTCGCGTAGCGCAGCGGGAACTGGCCGACCGGCGAGTCGTAGCGCAGCGTCTCCTCGACGACCGCCGACCACGGCTGCTCGCCGGAGAGCACCAGCCGCAGCTGGTCGGGGTGGGCGAGCAGGGCCCGGACGGCGTTGGTGATCAGGTTGAGCGTGGTCTCGTGCCCGGCGACCAGCATCAGCAGCAGGGTGCCGACCAGTTCGGCCTCGCTGAGCCGGTCGCCGGCCTCGCGGGCGGCGATCAGGTCGGTGGTGAGGTCGTCGCCGGGCGCGGCCCGCTTGGCCGCCACCACGGAGCCCAGCAGCGCGTACAGGGCCTGCTGCGCGGCGGCGGCCGCCGCCGGGGTGGCCGAGCTGGAGACCAGGGTGTCGGAGAGCTCGTGCAGCCTGTCCTGCTCGTCCAGCGCCAGGCCGAGCAGTTCTCCGATCACCTGCATCGGCAGCGGGTAGGCGAAGTGCTCGCGCAGGTCGAACGCGCCGTCCAGCTCGGCGACCCGGTCGAGCAGCGAGACGGTGCGGGCCTCGATCGCGGGCGCCAGGTCGGCTATTCGGCGCGGGGTGAAGGCCTGGCTGACCAGGCCGCGCAGCCGCCGGTGGTCGTCGCCGTCGGCGGTGACCATGCCGGGCACGGTGACGAAGTTGAGCAGCGGCCAGCCCTGGGGCAGCCGGCCCTCCCGGAAGGTCGTCCACAGCTGGGCGTTCTTGCCCACCCGGTGGTCGGCGAGCAGCGCCTGGAGGGTGTCGTGGTGGGTTATCGCCCAGACCACCACCCCGCCAGGGAGCTCCACCAGGACCGCGGGGCCGGCCGCCCGGAGGCGTGCGTTCTCCTGGTGCTGGTCGCGTCCGAAGGGGTCGAGTCTGACGGGCTCGGGTCGGGTGTCGACGGCGGTGTCCATGCGGGCCTCTCGGGGGCTTGCGGGCGGGGCGGGGTGAAGGCGCTGTACAGCACCGGCAGGCCGAGCAGGGCCCGTGACCACGGGGACGGGCGCCATCCCAGGTCGCCGGCGGGGACGGCGAGCTGGAGATCGGGCAGGCGGTGCAGCAGGGTCTCGACGGCGGTCTCGACGATGATCCGGGCCGGGTGCTGGGCCGGGCAGACGTGCCGTCCGGCGCCCCAGGCGAGGTGGGCCCGGTTGCCGCCGAGCGAGCCCTGGGCGGCGGAGGCGACGCCCTGGGCGGCCGGGTCGGCGTTGGCCGCGGCCAGGCCGAGGACGAGCATGTCGCCGGCGCTGATGTACTGGCCGCCGAGGACGGTGTCGCCGGTGGCCCAGCGGCCGGGGAAGTTCTGCGTCGGCGGGTCGCGCCAGAGCACCTCCTCCAGCGCGTCGGAGACGGTGAGCCGCCCGCCGGTGAGGGTGGCCCGGAACCGGCGGTCGGTGAGCAGCAGCCGCAGCGTGTTGCCGGTCCAGTTGATGCTGGTCTCGTTGCCCGCGACCAGCATCACCACCAGGTGGTGCACGGCCTCCTCGTCGGTGAGCGCGGCCGGGTGGGCGAGCAGCCAGGAGGTGAGGTCGGCGCTGGGGGCGGTCCGGCGGCGCCGGACCAGGTCGACCAGGATCGCCTGGAACTCGGCGTTGGCGCGCACCGACTTGGGGCCGCTGTCCACGAAGTGGCTGATCAGCTCGACCAGGTGGGGCCCGGCCTCGCGGGGCAGGCCGACCAGCTGGGTGAAGACCAGCAGCGGCAGCGCGCGGGCGTACTGGGCGATCAGGTCGGCGGTGCCGTCCGGGCCCCAGCTGTCGATGAGGTCGTTGGCGCAGGCCTCGGTGGTCTCGCGCAGCTGGCGGTGGTCGATCTGGGAGAGGGTGTCCGAGACGGCGGAGCGCAGCCGCTGGTGCTCGGCGCCGTCCAGGTTGAGCAGGGTGGGCCGCCAGGAGGTCATCGGCAGCAGCCGGGAGTCGGGGGCCAGCCGGCCCTCGGCGGGCACCCGCCAGCGGCGCGAGTCCTTGGAGAACAGCGCCTCGTTGCGGGTGAGTTCGAGCAGTTCGGCGTAGCCGAGAACGAGCCAGGCCTCGACCCCGGGCTCCAGCTCGATCGGTGCGACCGGGCCGTAGCGCCGGCGCAGCCGGGCGTACAGGCCGTGCGGGTCCTCGGCGACGGCGGGGCCGTACAGCGGGGTCAGCGGGACGCCGGTGGGCAGGCTGCCGCCGTGCGGGAACGGGCAGCCGGGGGAGGCGGTGCCGGGTTCGGGCGCGGTCATCCCTGGAGCTCCAGGATCGAGCTGCGGTGCAGGTGGTCGACGAAGTCGATCAGCAGGTCGTAGGACTGCCGCCGGTCGCGGGCGTCGCAGTGCAGGATCGGTACCTCCGGCAGCAGGTCGAGGGCGGAGCGCAGCTCCTCCTCGGGGTAACTCGGCGTGTCCGAGAAGGTGTTGACCGCCACGGCGAACGGGATGCGCTGCTCCTCCAGGCGGCCGAGCACGTCGAAGCTCTCGTCCGGGCGGCGCAGGTCGACCATGGCGATGGCGCCGAGCGCGCCGCGCGACAGGTCGTCCCAGAGCGGCCAGAACCGCTGCTGCCCGGGTGTGCCGAACAGGTACAGCGCGAGCCGCGGGTTGAGCGTGATCCGGCCGAAGTCGAGCGCGACCGTGGTGGTGGTCTTGTCGCCGCGCCCGGTGAGGTCGTCGATGCCGCTGCTGGCGGCGGTCATCGTCTCCTCGGTGCGCAGCGGAGTGATCTCGCTGAGGGAGCCGACCAGCGTGGTCTTGCCGACCCCGAACGGGCCGGTGACCAGGATCTTCACCGCGCCCTGGACCGAGGACGGCAGGTACCGCGGCTCGGCGGGCAGGTCGGCGGTGGCCCCGGGGGCTTCAGCGGAGTTGGCGGAGGCCAACGAGCACCTCTTCCAGAAGGGTTGCGGGCAGGCGTTCGGCCTGCGGGACGGGCGGGAGGACCTGGACGGCGCCGAGGTCCCAGAGGTCGCCGACCAGCACCTTGACGACGCCGAGCGGCAGCCCCAGGTGGGCCGCCACCTCGGCGATCGACAGCAGGCTGTGGCAGAGCGCGAGGATGCGCCGGTGCTCGCGGTTGAGCAGGGCGTGGTCGGGGAGCTCCGGCGGCTCGGGTAACGCGCTGACCAGGCTCTCGATGGCCAGCTCGGCCCGGGTGGACCGGCTGCGGCCACCGGTGATGACGTAGGGCCGGACCGGCCCGCTCACCGGTGTCCCCCCGCCGCGTGGTCGACCCGCGGCGGGCTGGTGAGGTGGCTGCCGATCCGTTCGACCAGGACCTGCATCTGGTAGGCGACCAGGCCGGCGTCCACGGCGTCGCTGGTCACCACGGCCAGGTGCGCGCCGGCCCCGGCGGCGACGATGAACAGGTAGCCGCCGCCGTACTCGATGATGATCTGGCGGGTGGCGCTGCCCGGCCCGCCGAACCCGGTCGCGACGCCGCGGGCCAGCGACTGGAGTCCGGAGCAGGCGGCGGCGAGCCGTTCGGCGTCCTCGCGCGCGATGTTCGCGCTGCGGCCGATCTCCAGGCCGTCGTTGGAGACGACGACGGCGTGCTGGACCTGCGGGACGTTGACGATGTCGGCGAGCATCCAGCCGAGATCAGGGGTGGTGGTCATGGAACTCTCCGGAGCGCTGGGGAAGTCGGGGGGAAGCGGGCAGGGAAGGGTCGTGCTGGGCCTGGGCCCGGGCGGCCGATCGGCCGCTGGCGGTGCCGGCCTGGAACATCGCCATGAACGCCTGCGCGTCCCGGGCCGAGCGGTACGGCGGGGCGGGCGGCGGCGCGGGAGAGGCGTGCTGGGCGGGGCGGGCGGCGCGGTCGCGTCGGTGGCTCCGGCGGGGCAGCGGCGGCGGGGTGTCGGCGGCCGCGGGGGGTCGGCCGGCCGGCGGGGTCTCCACCAGGGGGTGTCCGGCGGGGTGTCCGGTCGGCCGGAGGTCGGTGCTGAACGCCCGGTCGTCCGGTCCGAGGCCGGGGACGGTGGGCGGCAGCGGTTCGGTGAGCAGGGCGTTCGGCAGCATCACCACGACGCGGACGCCGCCGTACGGCGAGGGCGCCGAGCTGAGGGTGACCCGGAAGCCGTACTGCTCGGCGAGCCGGCCGACCGCGGCGAGGCCCAGTTGCGGCACCTCGCCGAGCCGGGAGACCTCCAGGCTGGTGCCGCCGGCGAGGGCGGCGGCGGCCTTGGCGACGGCCTGTTCCGGCATGCCGACGCCACCGTCGTCGATCTCGATGACGGCTCCGTTGTGCACCGGCATCAGGGTGACGAACACCTGGGTGCTGGGCGGGGAGTAGCGGGTGGCGTTGTCCAGCAGCTCGGCGACGGCGTGGATCAGCGCCTCGGCGGCGGCGCCGACCACCGCGGTCTCGATCCGGCTGCGGACCACCACCCGCTGGAACGGCAGGATGCGGGACTGGGCGCCGCGCACGACGTCCTCCAGCGAGACCGGCTCGGGCCAGTGGCGGCCGGCCCGCGCGCCGCACAGCACGGCCAGGGTCTGGGCCAGCCTGGCCTGTTGGGCGGCGGCGTGGTCGGCCTTGAGCAGGCCCTCCAGCAGCGCCGGGTCGTCGTGGGTGCGTTCCATCTCGTCGAGCAGGGCCTGCTGGTCGTGGGCCATGACGAGGATGCGGCGGGCGACGCTGAGGAAGGCCCGCTGGGTGGAGGCGGTGAGTTCCTGCTCCTGCTGGACGGCGGCCAGGTCGGCGCCGCGGCGGGAGAGTTCGGCGCCGAGCTGCTCCTGGAGCCGGGCGAGGTCGCGCCGCAGCCGGTCGGCGCGGCGGCGCTGGGTGACGGACACGGCGCGGTACCGGGCGGTGGCCACGAGGGCGAGGGCGGCGAGTACGCCGGTTGCCGTTGCGCACCACTGAGTCATCGTCACGCCGCGAATTCTAGGGTGATGATCCTACGAAGGTGTGAACGGATCTCGCCAAGTGACCGGATCTCGTCAATATCCAGTCAATACGGCGTCAAACCGGCGCCGTTCGACCGCGATCCGGACGGCCCGAGGACGTTCGTCCCCGGTGAGGCGCCTGCGGTGCGTCGTCCGGGCCGGGCGGGCGATGGCCGAGTCACGTCCTGGGATGTGTGGGGAACGTGCGCACGGTGTTACGGAAGGGGCGACGTCCGGTGCAGGAGCAACAGCGCCACGTCGTCCGGCCGGGACCGCCGCTCGGTCACGTTCAGCGTGAGCAGATCGGCCAGCCGCTCCAGCGCGGGCGCCGCGCCGGCCCGGGCCGGGCCGGTCTGCCGGGCCCACAGCTCCAGCCCGCCGAGCATCCGCTGCACCGACTCGTCGTAGTCCTCCTCGCGGTCCTCGACCAGCCCGTCGGTGTACACCAGCAGCGTCTCGCCGACCGCCAGCCGACCGGCCGTCAGCGGGTACGGCTGCCCCGGGTCCACGCCCAGCGGCGGCCCGCCCGGCAGGTCGAGCTCGACGGCCCTGCCGTCCGCGATCCGCACCGGCGCGGGATGCCCGGCCCGGGCCGCGGTCAGCGCGCCGTCGGCCGGGTCCAGGGCCAGGAAGAGGCAGGTCGCGAAGAGGTCGGTGTCCAGCTCGGTCAGCAGCCGGCTGGTCCGGGCCAGCGTGGCGGCCGGATCGTGCCCGTCCGTCGCGTACGCCCGCAGGCCGCTGCGCAGCTGGCCCATCACCGCCGTCGCCTCCGCGTTGTGGCCCTGGACGTCGCCGATCACCAACCCGATCCGGCCGTCCGGCAGCCTCAGCAGGTCGTACCAGTCGCCGCCGATCTGCATGCCCTCGGTGCTCGGCAGGTAGCGGGCGGCGCTGACGATCCCGGGCAGCCGGGGCAGGGTGCGCGGCAGCATCGCGCGCTGCAGCTCGGTGGCGCGGTGGTGGTGGGTGTCGTACAGCCGGGCCCGCTCCAGGGACTGCGCCAGGATCCCGGCGAAGGCCGAGTACAGGGTGCGGTCCTCCCGGCCGAACGCCCGCTCGGCGGAGAAGGTGATCAGGCAGGAGCCCACCTGCCGCCCGGAGGCGACCAGCGGCAGCACCGCCCAGGAGGCCGGGGTGAGCGGGCCGTGCCGGCCCCGGCCCGCGTCGGGCTCGCTGAACAGCGGGGCGGAACGGGTCAGCGCGTGCTGCATCACGTTCTCGGAGAGGTCCGCCAGCCGGGTCAGCTCGGTGCGCCTCGGCCCGCCGTACACGGTGTGCGAGACGGGCAGCAGCCGGCCCTCGTCCACCAGGTCCAGGACGATGCTGGCGGCGCCGAACGCCGGGCGGGCGACGTCGGTGACGGCGGTGGTGACGTCCCGGACGGTCACCGCCCGCGACAGCGACCGGGTGAGCGCGAGCAGCAGTGCCGTCCGGGCCCCGCCCGGGGTGGCCTGGTCCTCGGCCTGCTCCCGGGGGTGTTCCCGGTCCCGGTCCTGGCCCTGGCCCTGGCCCTGGGGCCGGCCCTGGTCCCGGTCGGAGAGCAGCCCGGCGACCCGGACCGGCCGGCCGTGGACGTCCAGCATCACCTCGCCGGTCTCCTCGATCCGCGCCACCCTGCCGCCCCCGCGCAGCACCCGGTACCCGATCCGGTACCACCCGCCGGTGGTGAGCGACTCGGCGAGCGCGGCCTGCACGTCCGGCAGGTCCTCCGGGTGGACGATCCGGTCCAGCTCCGGGGCGGAGCCGTCGGCGGTGGCGGGCTGCCCGGTGACCCGGAACGCCGCGGCGTCCCAGTAGCTCTCGCCGGTGACCAGATCGCGCTCGAAGGCGCCGTGCCCGGCCGCCCGGACGGCGAGCGACAGCATCGGGTGGGCCAGCCCGGCGGGGAGGCTCCCGGCCCCGTCCGGCGGCTCCCCGGCCGGATCCTGGGGTATCCGGGCGTCGGCGTGGTCGAGCAGGTGGGACAGCCGGTGGGCGCAGGCCTCGCCGATGGTCTCCAGGACGTCCAGGTCGCGGCGGGGGACGGTGCCCCGGTGGGCCAGCGCGAGGGCCAGGACGCCGACCGGCCGCTCGTCGACGACCATCGGCAGGGCGATCACGGCGACCATGCCGGTGCCCATGCCGGCGTTCTTGTTCGGGTAGTCCACGCTGGTGTGCTCGGGGCTGAGCAGGTACGGGCGGCGTAACCGCAGGGCCATCGCGGCGGGGAGGTCACCGGCCGGATCGACGATGCTGTAGCGCTCGTGGGCCCAGTCCGGCAGCCCGTGCGAGGCGGTCAGCCGGAGCATCCCGGCGGAATCCAGCAGGTAGAGCGCGGAACCCTCGCCGGTGATCCACCCCGGCCCCTCGGCGAGGACGGTGCCGAGCAGTTCGGCGGCGCTGGTGCAGCCGAGCAGTAAGCGCACGCAGCGCATGGGGCTGCGGGCGGTGGGACTGCTGCGCTGTGTCCGGCTCTCGTCCTCGGAGGGGGGAACCCACGGAGAGCTCAGGTCCATCGGATACCCGGCCTTTCCGCTCTCGGGGGGTGGGTGCCCTCTGGGTGCCCGAACGGGCACTTAATTCTTCATACCTTATTTCTCAAGCGGGTGCTGAAGCGGGTGAATGGTGGCCCAGACGGCGTACCAGGACCAGCGTCCGGTCGTCCGCCGCGTCCCGCGCCACCGTTCGGACCAGCCGCTCCGCCGCACCCCGGGTGAGCTGCTGCTGCGTCCGCCACGGCCGCACCACCGGCTCGGCCGCCGCCAGCAGCCGACCCACCCCCTCGTCCAGATCCCGACCCGGCACCTCCACCAGGCCGTCACTGAACAGCAGCAGCGAATCGCCCCGCCGCAGCCGCCCCGACACCGCCGGATACAGCGCGCCCGACACCAGCCCCAGCGCCGGGCCGCCGTGCCCCGACCGCGCCCAGCCGCCGCCGTCCGCCCGGCGGAACTGCGCGGGCGCCGGATGGCCGGCGTTGAACAGCAGGTAGTCGCCCGTCGCCGGGCGCAGCGCGAGGTGCACCGCCGTCGCGAAGTCGTCCTCCCAGCCCATCCGCACCAGGTGGTCGTTGGCCGCCGGCAGGAACGCCTCCGGCGGCACCCGCCCCAGCAGCATCGCGAACGCGCCCGACAGGTGCGTCGAGCGGGCCGCCGCCCGGCTGCCCTTGCCCGACACGTCCACCAGCAGCAGCTCCAGCAGATCCTCCTCGGGGCGGTGCGCGCACAGCAGGAAGTCACCCGAGAACGAGGTGTCGCCGGCCGGCGCCAGCGCACTGTCGAAGTGCCAGTCGAGCAGCCGCTCCGGGAGCCGGGCCAGCGTCCGGGTGTGCTCGGCCAGCTCCAGCAGCATCGAATCGCCCTGCGTTCCGCGCAGACCCAGCCGGTGCCGGAACCGGTTCGCGGCCAGCACCGTCACCGCGGTCGCGGCCAGTACCAGCGTCACCCCGATCCGCACCCCGAGCGGATCCCGCACCACCGCCCCCAGCACCCCGCCGGCCAGCGCCGCGCACACCAGCACCAGCAGCTGCCCGCGCCGCAACAGCAGCCCGCCGACCACCAGCGGCAGCACCAGCGCCGACGGCGGCCAGCTGTACGGCAGCACGATCGGCAGCAGGCTCAGCACCGCGGTCACCCCGAGCAGCACCCCCAGCGCGTACCGCGCGGCCCGGGCGTTCCCGTCCAGCAGCCGCAGGTACCACCGCCGCGCCCTCGCTATCGGTGCGGGCACGTGGACCTCCGCCAAGGGGTCGGCGGTCCCCTGTCATGACCACCAGTCAGCCCGGCCACACTAACCCGTCCGCCCCCACCGCCCCCAGGCCCGCTGCCTGCCCGCCGCACGGGAAGTCGGCCGGTCCGACTTCTCGCGCACGCCTCACCCGGTGCGCCGGCCGTTCGTTCGTCGTGGGGGGCCGGGCGGGTCGTGCCGCGGCCGGTGCGCCGGGCGGCGTCTCAGGGGGTGGGCCAGGTGCGCAGGCCGGTGGTGAGGAGGGTGATGAGGCGGCTCTGGGTGGTGGCCAGGTCTTCGGCGAGCTGGAAGCCGCCGCCGATGGAGAGGGAGGCGAAGCCGTGGGCGACGGAGCGGACGGTGCGGGCGGCGTGGATCGCCTCCGCGCCGTCGAGGCCGTACTCCCGCAGGACGGCGATGATCACCCCGACGAGCCGTCCGGCCGCGCGGGTGAGGTCGTCGTCCGGCTGCGGGGCCTGGGGGAGCGCGTTGTAGCGGTGCGGGTACTCGGTGGCGTACGCGTGGTAGGCGCGCAGGACGGTGGCGACGGCGTCGTCCCCGCTGCGGCCGACGGCGGCCTCGGCGAGCCGGTCGGCGAGTTCCTCGGTGACCCGGACGGCGATGAGCCGCCGCAGTTCGGCGAGGCCGCCGCTGACGTGCTTGTACAGCGACGGGGTGGCGACCCCGGCCCGGGCGGCGACGGCGGCCAGGGTGAGGGCCTCGGCGCCCTGCTCGTCGATGAGGGCGAGCGCGTGGTCGACGACCTGCTCGGGGGTGAGTCCTACTCGGGGCATGGTGCGGGCTCTCCGTCGGTGGAAGGGGGAAGGGGGAAGGGGGCTGAGGCGGGCGGGTGGGGCTCAGGCGAGTTCGGCGAGGAAGGGCAGCAGGGCGTCGGCGGTGGCCTGCGGGTTGTCTGCCATCGGGTAGTGCCCGGATCCGTCGATCATGACCTTCCGTGCGTTGAGCGCGGCGGCCTGCCGGTCGGCGACGGCTTCCGGCTTCGGGAAGTCGGGGTCCTCGCTGCCCATGATGACGAGCGAGGGGCAGCGGACGGCCGCGGTCCAGCCGATGGGCGCGGAGTCCCCGCCGACGTATCCGCGGGTGGCGGTCTTGCGGCCGGGGGTGCGCATGGCGGCGACGAGTCCGGCCACGTAGGCGTCGAAGTCGGCGGGCTTGGCGCCCGGGTAGGCCAGCTTGCGGTGGTAGAGGCCCCAGAAGGCGGGCGAGTGGACGGTCAGGAAGCCCATGACGCGCAGGGCGCCGCGCATGAGGGCGCCGGGCGGGGGGTTCTCGACGAAGGCGTCGACCAGGGCGATGCCGGCGACCCGCTCGGGGGCGTCGCCGGCGGCCTTGACGACCGTCGCGCCGGTGTAGGAGTTGCCGACCAGGACGGCGCGGTCGATGCCGAGGTGGTCGAGCAGGGCGAGGACGTCGGTGGCGATGGCGGCGGGGGAGTAGTCGTCCCAGACGATCGAGGATTCGCCGAAGCCGCGCAGGTCCATGGTGATGACCCGGCGGCCGGCGGCGGCCAGCAGCGGGCGGAGGTGCCGGTAGGCGGCGCGGGTGTCGAGCATTCCGGGGAGCAGCACGACGGGGGCGCCGTCGCCCTGCCGGGTGTCGTCGTAGGCGAGGCGGCCGCCGGTGACGTCGAGGTACTGGGTGGTGGGGGTGCTGGTGGCGTTCATGGTGGGCCTCCGGAGGGCTGCCGGTGCGGGGCTTCGGAGCGGGCTTCGGTGCTGCCGCCGATAGCCATAAAGCTAAGGCTAATAGCCTTAGCCGTCAAGTCCCTGCGTCCTCGCCGTCCCGTGGCGCGGGAGGTCGGTGAGGGGCGTCCGGGTGGCGGGTCGTCCGTTGACGTCCGATCACGTGAGGCGGCGTCAATGGTGTTCAAGCGTGCCCAAGGGGCCCAAGAGGGACAAAACGCCCTTCGCGCCTCAGAGCGCCCCGCCCGCCTCCGGTCGTCCCGGGCGAACGGCTTGGAATCAGGGCCTCCTAGGATTAACGTTTGATAACGCAGCGCGGTCCTCAACGCCGTACCCAGACGGCACCGTGCGCCGTCGCCTAATCCCGCCGACCGGCCTCCGGGCAGGTCAGGGAGCCGGGGAACCACGTTCCTTGGGGTGAATCGGCGGGGCTCCGGCCCGGCCGTAGGAGACCTTCCTGCTCCGAACCCGTCAGCTAACCCGGTAGGCGCGAAGGAAGGAAAGGAGCGCGCCTCCGTGGCGTCGACGCACACCCCGGCACACCCGGCCGGCCTCGCAGCAGCAGGCACCCGGCTCCTCGACCACCCCGGCCCGGACAGCCCCGAGTACGCGGGCCCGGAGGCCGAGACCAACCGGCACCGGATGCCGCGTCAGGTCCGCGGAACCTCCCCGCTGCTCGGCGTCACCGCCGTCGCCGCCACCCTGGGCGCCACCGGCTTCGCCTCCGCCACCCCGGCCGCCGCCCCGGCCATCGAGACCCCGGACGAGACCCCGGTCGCCCTCTCCGCCGACCCCGGCCTCGCGCTCGCCGCCCGCATCCAGCTGCAGGCCGACAGCCAGCGCACCGCCGCCGAGGAGGACGCCCGCGTCCAGGCCGCGAAGGAGGCCGAGGCCAAGGCCGCCGCCAAGGAGGCCGAGGCCAAGCGGGCCGCCGAGGAGGCCGAGCGGGCCAAGGCCGCCGCCCTCACCCTGCCGGTGCGCGACTACCACCTCACCGCCCACTACGGCCAGAGCGCCCGCTACTGGGCCCACCTGCACACCGGCCTGGACTTCGCCGCGGACACCGGCACCCCCGTCTACGCGGTCGGCCAGGGCACCATCACCTCGGCCGGCTGGTCCGGCTCGTACGGCTACCGGATCGTCGAGACCCTGCCCGACGGCACCGAGATCTGGTACTGCCACCTCTCCTCGATCATCAAGGGCTCCGGCAAGGTCGCCTCCGGCCAGCAGATCGGCAAGGTCGGCGCCACCGGCAACGTCACCGGCGCGCACCTGCACGTGGAGGTTCGCCCCGGTGGCGGCGCCCCCGTCGACCCGGAGACCTGGTTCCAGCAGCGCGGCCTCAACCCCTGACGCACCCGCGAAGCCCCGGCCGCCGGAACCAGAAGGCATCGCGGCCGGGGCTTCGCCGCGTCACTGCTGCGCAGGCTCCGCCGGGTCGGCCGGGTCCGCTGGGTCCGCCGGGTGCGCGTCGAACTCCTCCTGCGCAGGCCCCGCCAGCCCCTCCAGCCGCGCGTCGAACTCCTCCTGCGCCAGCCCGGCCAGGTACGCGTCGATCTCCTCCTGCCCCGGCTCCGGCGCGAGGTCCGGGAACTCCTCCACCAGCAGTCGCGGCAGCCCGGGCACCGTCCACTCCCCGAACAGGTCGAGCGCGGCCTCCACCGCCGCCTCCTCGAACGCCCCGAAGTCCCCGGCCAGTTCGTCCGGCATCGGCCGGCCCAGCGCGGTCAGCTCGGCCAGGTTGCGGTAGCTGCGCCGCATCAGGCCCTGCTCCAGCAGCCGGCGCGCGCCGTCGGTGGCCATGCCGACCGAGATCACCCGGGTCGGGCTCCAGCCCTGCTCGTCCACCTCGTCCAGCCAGCCGGTCTGCGCCAGTGCGGCGAACCTGGCCAGCCGCTCCTCCTGCGCCAGCTCCCGGAAGCCGGTCAGCCACTCCCGCACCGCCTCCGGATCCGCGACGTCCGCCCCGTACGCGTGCAGCAGCAGCGCGTACAGCCGGGGCCAGGTCACCAGGTCGGCGCGGCGCAGCAGCCCGGCCGCGACCTCGCCCTGCCACTCGGCCTCGGCGTGCAGCCGCTCCTGGCGCTTGGCGTTGAGCCGCTTGGCGGCCCGCTGGTGGTCGGTCAGCAGCCGGACGGCGGCGCCGTACGCCAGCGGGTCCGCCTCCGGTTCGGGTTGGACGTACAGGTAGAGCCGCTCGTACAGCAGGTGCTCCACCGCGTTCGAGGTCAGTTCGGGCCAGCCGTCGTGCATCCTGCCCTCGCCCAGCTCCAGCAGGGCCAGCACCGCGCGCAGCGGCGCTTCGGCCACCGGCGTGCGGTCCTCGTCCGCCGCCCAGGCGAGCAGGTCGGAGGCCCTGGTGCGCGGGGCGAGCCGCAGGTCTTCGTCGTTCATAGCTCGAACGGTAACCGCTGGCCGGGAGTAGGGTCGGCTGCCATGGTCCCCGTACGACTCACCGGCCCCCGGCTGGCCATCCGCGAGTATCACCACACCGCCGGCGACGTGGACGCGCTGTACGAGCTGTTCGGCGACCCGGAGGTCACCCGCTACCTCCCCTTCGAGCCGCGCGACCGCGAGACCTGCGCTGACCAGATCGAGCTCTACCTGGAGGAGGCGATGGCGCCGGAGCGGGACACCTACCGGCTGGCCGTCACCCGGCGCGACGACGCCGAGGACCCGGCGGACGCCACGCCGATCGCCCACGCCTCCCTCACCCTCGGCAGGCACCGCTCCGCCCACCTCGGCTACGTGCTGGGCCGCGACGTCCGGGGCCGCGGCTACGCGGGCGAGATCGCCGGCCTGCTCTGCGAGCTCTCCTTCGAGGCCCTCGGCGTGCACCGGCTGGCGGCCCGGGTCGACGTGGACAACGCGGCCTCCGTCAAGGTGCTGCTCCGGCTCGGGTTCCAGCTGGAGGGGCGGGTCCGACACGACCTGTACAAGGGCGGCGCCTGGTCCGACTCGTACCTGTACTCGCTGCTCGCCGACGAGTGGACCGGCGCGACCGGCTGACCTTTCGGCGCGGACCGGGGGGCGGGCCTGCCGGGTCAGGCCCGGGGGGTTAACCCCACCCCCGATCCGCCAGGCCTCCGGATCCTCTCCGGTCCGCCGTTCGACCAGACTGAATGTCATCAGCAGTCGAGAACGAGGGACCGGGGCCGGGACATGAGCATCAGCCGAAGCACGCAGGACCGCGAGTGGGACGTCCTCGGTGGTTACGGCGACGACCCGCGTCCCGCTCGGGCCCACCGGACCGAGGAGCCGCCGGCCGTCTGGCGGGCGCCGTTCTCCAAGCACTACTACCGCGAGATCGGCTACACGCTCACCGGCCTGCCGCTGTCGGTCATCGGCTTCTCCGTCTCGATCGTGCTGTTCTGCATGGGGATCGGCACCTTGATCACCGTCCTCGGCCTGCCCATCCTCGCCCTCCTGACCACCGTCGCCCGCGGCATGGGCCGGATGGAGCGGGCCCGGGTGCGCGGCATGCTGGCCCTGGACGTGCCCGCCCCGGCGCCGGTGCGCCAGACCCGACCGGGCACCTGGGGGGCGATCACCGCGCGGCTGGCGGACCCGGCCGGGTGGAAGGCCGCGTTCTACCAGGTGGTGATGTTCCCGTGGGCGGTCCTCAGCTTCGCCCTGTCGCTGGTGTTCCTGCTGCTCGGCTGGGCGATGGCGCTGTACCCGCTCTACCAGTGGGTCTTCCCGGCCTTCACCTCCTGGCGCGGGTACCGGATCTTCGACTTCTACGACAGCGACAACGTCCAGCACGTCTACTACGTCGAGGGGGCCTGGCAGATCGCGGGCTTCTCGCTGGTCGGGGTGCTGCTCATCATCCTCACCGCGCAGCTGGTCCGCGGCCTGACCAACGTGAACCGGGCCGCCGCCCAGGGCCTGCTCGGCCGCTGAACCCCGCGGGCCTCCCCGGCCCCGCCCGTCTCCCCGGCCCCGCCCGTCTCCCCGGCCCCGCCCGCCTCCCTGGCCCCGCCCGCCTCCCTGGCCCCGCCCGCCTCCCTGGCCCCGCCCGCCTCCCTGGCCCCGCCCGCCTCCCTGGCCCCGCCCGCACCCGGATGTGCTCCGGATGCGGGCGGGGCCGGCCCGTGTTCGGATGGCCGGGTGGCCGCCGCACACACCCCCGCCGACCCGCGCGCCCTGGGCCGGGACATCCTGGTCACCTCCCGCCCGCTGGACGAGTACTGCGACCTGTTCGACCTCACCCGGGCCCAGCTCGCCGCGCTGCCGGGCCCGGTGCTGGACTGCCCGGGGGGTGCGGCCGGCCTGGCCGCCGAGGCGCGCCGGCTCGGCTGCCGGGTGATCGCCGCCGACCCGGCGTACGCGCTCCCCGCTCCCGAGGTCGCGGCCCACGCGCTGGCGGCCCGGGCGTCGATGGCCACCGCGATGGCCGCTCGCCCGCACCTGTACCCGTCACCGCGCTCCTGCCGGCCGGACCGCTACCTGCGCAGCTGGGACCGGGCCCGCCGGCTGTTCGCCGCCGACTCGGCCGCGCACCCGCAGCAGTACGTGGCCGCCGCGCTGCCGCGACTGCCGTTCGCGGACGGCGCCTTCGCGCTCACCCTGAGCGGCTACCTGCTCTTCGCCTACCCCGAACTGTTCGGCCCCGAGCGGCAGTTGGCCGCCCTGGTGGAACTGGTCCGGGTGACCTCCCCGGACGGCGAGGTCCGCGTCCAGCCGCTGCACGACGGCCACGGCCTCCGCTGCGGCCACCTCGACCCGCTGCGGTACGCGCTCGGTGAGCGCCGCGTCGCCAGCGAGATCCGCCGCTTCCCCCGCGCCGCGGACGGCCGCACCCGTCGCGTCCTGGTCCTGCGGGCCGCCGACCACCGCCGCCGGTCCGCCGCCGAAAAGTAATGGGCTCTCCTGGTCAGCACCCCTATACTCGCCCGCATGAGCGAGACGACCATCAGGCGAGCCGGGGCGGCCGACGCCGACCGGCTCACCGAACTGATCCAGGCCTCCACCGCCTACCGCGGCGACTACGCGGCGATGATCGACGGCTACCGGGTCACCCCCGAGTACGTCGCCCGGCACGAGGTGTTCCTGGCCTCGGACCCGACCACCGACCTGCTGCTCGGCTTCTACGGCATGATCCGCGAACCGGCCGAACTGGACCTCATGTTCGTCGCCGACGAGGCCCAGGGGCTCGGCATCGGGCGGAAGCTGATCGCGGACATGCTGGAGCGCGCCCGGGCCGCCGGGATCGCCTCGATCAAGGTGGTGTCCCACCCGCCCGCCGAGGGCTTCTACCTCCAGGTGGGCGCCGAGCGCACGGGCACCCGCCCGCCGCAGGTCAAGACGCCCTGGGAGCAGCCCGAACTGCGCTTCACCGTCAAGGAGTTCAGCAGCTAGCTGAGGTCGCCCGCCGACGGAGCCGACTGGACCGGCTGGACTGGTTGAACTGGCTGAGCGGGCCGAGTGGGCTGAGTGGGCTGAGCGGGTGGGGCCGGCTGCGTCGGGACGAAGGCCGTCGCCTCCAGCCGGGACAGGATCTTCTCCGCCAGCCAGCTGCGGTCCGACCCGTACGGGATCCCCTCCGGCAGCACCAACTGCCCGGCCACCGCGTCCCGCAGCCGCTGCGCCTCGGCGCCGGGCAGCCGGGAGAGCAGGCCCCGGGCGGCCAGCAGCGCGTGGTACTGCTCGAAGCCGGAGCGCGGGCGCTCGATCGCGTCCAGCAGGCTCGGCAGGTCGGCCAGCGAAGGGTCGCCCTGCATCAGTGCGAGCGCCTGGATCCGGCGGCCCTCGGAGCCGTCCGCGTACAGCGCCCGCACCTGGTCCGCGGTCAGTGCCGAGCGCCGCGCGGTCGAGCGGACCTCGGCCACCACGCCCGCCGGCCCGGACGAGGGCGAGGAGGCGGGCGGCAACTGCGCGGCCAGCGCGGCCGACTGCTCCGCGCTGCCCCCCAGCAGTCCGAGCTGCTGCATCGCCCGGACCCGCAGGTCGTCGGCGCCCACCTTGTCGCCCCGCCGGTCGCGGTCCTGCCCGGCGAGGAAGAGGTCCAGGGCCTGGTCCGCGTCGGTCAGCACCTGCGGCAGCGCGAGCCTGGTCACCAGCCAGCCGGCCAGGAAGCCGAAGACCACGAAGTACAGCACCAGTGCCGCCGCGAACGGCACCGCGGCGTCCTCCCCGCCCAGCGCGGGGGCCAGTGCGGTGCCGAGCTGGTGCAGCCGCTCGCCGAGCGAGCCGAGCTGGGTCAGCCCGACGCCCAGCAGTACCTTGGTCAGCCAGTCGGACACCTGCTCCAGGTTGGTGTTCGGGGCGTACGAGCCCTGCGGCTCGCCGCTGCCGCTGCGCACCCGGGGCACTCCGAACAGGAAGCCGAGCGCGCCGCCGAGCACCGTCGAGGCCCCGGCCGCCACCAGGCCGCCGCCGAACGCCTGCCAGGCCTGCGCCTGGCCGAGCGAGAAGAGCAGCAGTCCGATCAGGCCCGTCCCGGCCAGTGCCCCGGGCGCGGCCCACCGGGCCGTCCGCAGGGCCGTCGTGCCGCTCCGCCGCCGGGCCTTCGCCATCGCCTACCCCCTGTGCCTGCGCCGCTCCGCTCCGGAACCCGCGCCGACTCTAGCGTCGCGGCCCCACCACGCGAACGATCCGGGGGCGCCCCGGACAGGACGCGGGGCCTCCCGGACGGGAACCGGGTGGCGACGGAGGGCAGCGGGGAACGCAGACAGCCCGCAGGCTGCTCCTCGCGCGCCGGCCCGTGCACTGGCCTGGCGCCGAGGCACCGGGGATGTACCGGTGGGCCTGCGGGCCGGGTGACTGCTATGGATTTCGCCTGCCGGAGGCCTCGGGCCTCACCCTGCGCAGGCAGGGGCGGCTCTAGCGAGCAGCCACCTCACGCATCCTGATGGAACTCAATTCAGGATCACCTCCCTTCAGTGTGCCGCCACGATAGGCAGCCCACCGGCCGGAGGGCAACGGATTTATCGGCGGCCGGGCGGGTGGCCCGCCCGTGCCGGGGAACGCGAAAGGCCCGGAGGACGAATCCTCCGGGCCTTTCGTTGCTACTGAGTAGCGGGGACAGGATTTGAACCTGCGACCTCTGGGTTATGAGCCCAGCGAGCTACCGAGCTGCTCCACCCCGCGTCGGTGAACACAACAATACGGGGAAGTCGCCGAGATGGGAAATCGGTTCTTCAGGCCACCCCGGCGGAGCGCCTGTCGCGCCGGGCCGCGTGCCGGGCGGCGCGGGACCTGGCCCAGGCCGCGAAGCAGACCAGCGCGGCGAAGCAGGGCACCATCAGCGCCCCGTACACCACCAGGAAGCCGTCCGTGCCGAGGTCGGCGGCGGCGTTCCAGGTGCCGTGCAGCGCCATCGCCAGCAGCAGCCCGGTCGGCGCGGCCAGCCGGGCCAGCCAGCGCCGCCCGGTGGTCAGCGCGACGGCCAGGCCGATCCCGGTGAGCGCGGTGAACAGCGGGTGCGCGAAGGGGGAGAGCAGGGCGCGCAGCACGAAGGTCTGCACGGTGCCGTCGAAGTCGCGCAGGCTGGGCGGATCGCCGAGGCCGATGCTGTCCAGACGCTGCCGCTGGTCGCTGGTGAACGCCCGGCCCAGGTAGAGGGCGTTCTCGGTGAAGGCGAAGCCGCAGGCGGTCATCCCGCCGAGCACCACCCCGGCCGCCAGGGTGCGGGGCCGGGAGCGGCGGTGCGGGCCGCCGCCGGAGGGCGGGGCCGGGCGCAGGTACGGCAGCGGGCGCAGGTACGGGCGCAGCCGCAGCCGGCCCCGGGCGTGCGGACCGGCCGGGCGGCGGGCGTACGTCCGGGGGAGCCGGGGGGTCGGCAGCCGGTGCAGCAGCGGCGCGCAGGGGCGGCCGGTGCGGCGGCCGTGGCAGCGCAGCCGCTGGCCGAGCGGCAGCAGCAGCACCAGCAGGGCGGTGGCCTTGGCGGTCTCCTCGATCAGGGGGGTGGCGATGCCGGCGCCCAGCAGTTCGCCGAGCGGGCCCTGGTGCGAGGTCAGGTAGCTGGCGGTCCAGTTGTTGGCCACGATGGCGACGGTGGTGGCCGCACAGGCGCCCCAGGCGAGGCAGAACACGGTGTGCCGCAGCGGCACCCGGGCGGTCAGGTTGAGCCAGGCCAGGGCGCCGAGCACGAACGGCAGCGGCACCATCGCCAGGCCGACGCCGACCAGCAGCCCGACGGTGCCGGTCTGCCGCTGGACCAGGTGCAGGATCAGCACCCCGCAGCCGGCCAGGGTCAGTACGGCGGTGGCGGTGACGGAGGAGACCGCCACCGAGCGGCCGCGCCGGGGCGGCGCGGCGGCTCCGGCCGGTGGAGGTGGTGGCGGTGACGCGGCGCCGGCCCAGGGCACGAGGCGGTGGGCCCGGCGCCTCCGGGGCCCCGGGATGGTCCGGGTGCCGCCGGTGCGCGGGACCGTCTCCGGTGCGTCAGCGGCGGCCTGGACGGTGGCCCGGGACCCGCCGCCGGCCGGGCTGCCCATGCGGCACAGGGTAGGCCACCGCACCCGCCCGTCGGGAGGACTCGGGACGAACCGTCCGTCCGGGCGACGGCCCCCCGGTCATCGCGCGGTGGCCTGTTCGAACGGCCGACGGAGGCTCAGCGGCGGCGGAACAGCAGGTCGTGGACGACGTGCCCCTTGGCCAGCCCGGCCCGTTCGAACTTGGTGACCGGGCGCCAGTCCGGCCTCGGCGCGTAGCCGGGGATGCTGCCGTCCGGGTGGTCCGCGGGCTCCAGCCAGCCGCTGCCGTCACCCTCGGGGTGCAGGTTCTCCAGCTCCGGCGAGGCGGACAGCACGGCCAGCATCTGCTCCGCGTACGGCTCCCAGTCGGTCGCGCAGTGCACCAGGGCGCCGGGGGCGAGCCGGGGCAGCACGAGCTCCAGGAAGGACGGCTGGACCAGTCGGCGCTTGTGGTGCTTGGGCTTGGGCCACGGGTCGGCGAAGTAGACCCGCAGGCCGGCCAGCGAGGCGTCCGGCAGCATGTCGCGCAGCAGGATCACGGCGTCGCCGGCGGCCGGCCGCACGTTCCGCGAGCCGTCGCGCTCCAGCAGGCCGAGCAGGTTGCCGTGGCCGGGGGTGTGGACGTCGGCGGCGAGGATGCCCACGGTCGGGTCGGCGGCGGCCATGGCGGCCGTGGTCTCGCCCATGCCGAAGCCGATCTCCAGGGTGACCGGCAGCTCGCCGAACAGCTCCCGCAGGTCGAGCGGGCTGCCGTCGATCGGTATGCCGTAGGCCTCCCAGCCCCGGTCCAGGGCGCCCGCCTGGGCGTTGGTCATCCGGCCCCGGCGCGGCTGGAAGCTGCGGATGCGCCGCTCGCGGTGCTGGGCGTCGGTGGCCTTGTGCGGGTACATCGGCGCGGGGTAGCCGGCCGGTGCGGCGGACAACCGGGCGGACGGCGAGGGCTGGGGGATCGGGGCGGTGGCAGTCACAGTTCCCCGAGTCTACGGGGCCTGCGGGCCCCTCCCGAAGGCGCTGTGACGGGGCTCATCCGCCGGCCTCCAGTGCCGCCAGCGCCCGGCGGGCCACCTCGCGGCCGATCGGCAGCGAGGCCGTGGCGGCGGGGGAGGGGGCGTTCAGCACGTGCACCGCGCGGCGCGGGGAGCGCGGGTCGGCCGGGTCGAAACCGGCGAAGGCGAAGTCGTCCAGCAGCGAGCCGTCCCGGGCCACGGCCTGGGCCCGGACCCCGGCGCCGGCCGGCACCAGGTCCTCGGGGGCGACGGCGGGCAGCAGCCGCCGCACGGCGGCGGTGAACGCGCGCTTGGACAGCGAGCGGTGCAACTCGCCGACCTCGTACCGCCAGTGCCGCCGGGCGATCCGCCAGGCGCCGGGGAAGGCCAGCATCCCGGCCAGGTCGCGCGGGCGCACGGTGCGCCAGTCGTAGCCCTCGCGGGCCAGCGCGGGCACCGCGTTCGGGCCGACGTGCACGTCCCCGTGGACGCCCCGGGTGAGGTGCACGCCGAGGAACGGGAAGGCCGGGTCGGGCACCGGGTAGACCAGGCCGCGCACCAAGTCCCTTCGTCCCCGGGCCAGTTCGTAGTACTCGCCGCGGAACGGCACGATCCGCACCCCGGGCTCGTCCCCGGCCAGCCGGGCGATCCGGTCGCTGTGCAGCCCGGCGCAGTTCACCAGCACCCGGCAGCACAGCTCCCCGGTGGAGGTCTGCACCGTCACGCCGTCCGCCCGCCGGGCCACCGCCCGCAGCTCGCAGCCGAGCCGGAGTTCCGCACCCGCCTCCCGGGCCAGCCGGGCGTAGGCGGTGGCGACGGCCGGGAAGTCGCAGACGCCGGTCGTGCCGACGTGCAGCCCCGCCACCCCGGTGACCTGCGGCTCGTACCGGGCGATCCCGGCCTGGTCCACCTCGGTGACGGGGATGCCGTTCGCCCGCCCGCGCTCGGCCAGCGTCGCCAGCCGGGGCAGCTCCTCCGCGCCGGTGGCCACGATCAGCTTGCCGGTGACCTCGTACGGGAGGCCCTGCTCGCGGCAGAACGCCACCAGCTCGGCGGCGCCCGACACCGCGTACCGGGCCTTGTACGAGCCCGGTCGGTAGTAGACGCCGCTGTGGATCACCCCGCTGTTGCGCCCGGTCTGGTGGGCGGCGAAGCCGGGCTCCTTCTCCAGCACCGCGAGCCGCAGCCCCGGCCGGGCCCGGGTCAGCGCGTATGCGGTGGCGAGGCCGACGATCCCGCCGCCCACCACCAGCACGTCGAAGTCGTACGCCACCGCCCGCTCCTCGCAGTCCGCCCGGCTCCCCCGCCGCCGATGCTGCCACGCCGGGCGGGACCGGTCGAGGGCGCCCGGGGCCGGGCGGCGGTGTCGTGCCGGGGTGCCCGGGCCGCTCTCGCCGGGGCACCTCAACGGCCGCCGGGCATGCCCCCGGTCACGCCGGTCACGCCGGGGCGACCAGGACCGCGCGGGCCCGTTCGGTCAGCTCCCGGACGCGGCGCTCGCCCTGGAAGGGCTCCAGGCGGCGCAGCATCTCCACCACGTACTCGCGGCTGCGCTGGGAGGAGATCCGGCCGGCCACCTCGACGGCGCGCTCGCCGGCGGCGACCGCGGCGTCCAGGTTGCCGGCCTCGGCCTCGGCCATCGCCGAGACCACCAGTCGCAGGCCGTGCGAGCGGACGAAGCCCTCGGTGGGCTTGGCCAGTGCCTCGCGGGTGAACTGGCGGACCTTGGAGGGCACCCCGAGGTCGCGGAAGCACTCGGCGGCGTCGGCGGCGAGCCGGTCGTAGGCGTAGAAGTCGATCCACGCCGGATCGGGATCCCCGGCGCGGGCCCGTTCGAGTGCGCTCTCCGCCGCGCCGAGCGCCGTCGCGCACGCCGCCGCGTTGCGGGCCTTGGCCTGGGCCCGGGCCTCCACCAGGTGGAAGAAGCTCATCGTCCGGGCGGTGGCCAGGCCCCGGTTGCGCTCCAGGGCGGCCTGGGCGAGGTCCACCGCCTCCTCGGCGAAGCCCCGGTAGCCGGCCTGGAGGCTCATGGAGGCGAGCACGTAGCCGCCGAGCGGCACGTCGGCGGCGGCCCGGGCGAGCCGCAGGGCCTGGATGTAGTAGCGCTGGGCGGCCTCGTGCTGCCCGGTGTCGAAGGCCATCCAGCCGGCCAGCCTGGTCAGTTCGGCGGTCGCGCCGAACAGCGCCCGGCCGACGGTGTCGCTGTACGAGGCCAGCAGCAGCGGGGCCGCCTCCACCCGGAGGCACTCCGGCACCATCGACGAACGCCAGTCCCCGCCGCCGTACTTGGAGTCCCAGCGGCGGGCCTCCTGGGCGGCCTCGCGGAGCTTGGCGGCGTCCGAGTGGCCGACCCGGTAGGAGGACGCCTCGCTGGGCGCGCGCGGCGCCTCCCGGGCGACCGAACCGTCCGCCGGGGTGATCAGCCAGCGGGACACCGGCGTCGCGTAGGCGGCGACGGAGAAGGTGCCGGCCAGGCTGTCGCTCCAGCGGCCGCCGCCGGGGCCGCGGCGCAGGTCGAGGTCGACCCGCCACAGGTCGGTGGCGGAGCGGACCGCCTCGGCGACGTCGCGCGGGAAGGCCAGGCCGAGTTCGGGGGCCGGGTCGGTGTCGCCGAGGCCGATCTCCTCCAGCGGCACCGGGCGGCCGAGCTTGCCGCCGATCGCGGTGGCGATCAGGTGCGGGACGGGCCCCTGCGGGACCATGCCCTTGCTGACCCAGCGGGCCACCGAGGTCTTGTCGTACCGCAGGGTCAGCCCGCGCTGGGCGCCCAGGTCGTTGACCCGGCGGGCCAGTCCGGCGTTGCTGATCTGGGCGAGGGTCAGGAGCGTGCCGAGCCGTTCGTTCGGTCCTCGTGGGCTGACGGTCATGGTGGCGGGGGCACCTCCTGCGGCCTTGTGCTCGGGGCCCGGGCGGCACCGGGCCGTAGCTGCTGTACCTAGAGTAGTCGGACGCGTTCCGACGGTTAAGAGGCCGCATTCCGGATGGCGGGATCGTGCACCCGGCGGTGCGGCGGCGGCTCCTCGCCGGGGTTGGTCCGGACCACTCGGATCGGGCCGGGGGTGCCGCGCGCCGGAGCGCCGTGCTCCGGTCCTGTGTTCACGTGCGCCCGGCCGTGCCCCCTGGCTCGACCGGCTGGTCGGCGATTCGCTGGTGGTCGTGGGTCGGCCCGCCGTCGAGGACCCGGCGGGCCGGGGGATGCCGCCGCCTCAATCCCCGCGGGCGGCGGTTGAGTCCGGGAGGGCATGCGGATGCCCTCCCGGGCTGGGCGACGCCTTTCGGCCATCTCGCGATGCCCATGTCAAAGGCGGCGCGGGGGGCGGTCCGGGCCGGGGAGGGGAAGGCCCGGCCCGCCCCGCGGACCACGCGCACACGTCAACACCCTTTGCCCGCAACGGGATCGCCGCCGGGGCCGGAACCGCCCCGCGCCGGGGCCACCGGCGGAACCGGAACCGGCAACACGGGCCACGGGAGAGCCAACCGGTGGCACGATGTCTCCTGACGGCGCGCCGGTACCCGGGGCGGCCGCCACGGCACGCCGCGGACCGGCGAGGAGCCGCCCGGCGGCGGACGCGCCGTACGGGTGCGGGTCCTCGTCCGGTGGAGGCGCGATGCGGTGGCTGACGGGCTGGAGCACGGGCACGCCCCGGGCGGGCGCACCGGCGCACGAGGCACTCGGTACGGTCGCGCCGATCGCCGCGCGCCCCCTGTGGAGCGGACCCAACCCGCTCTGGGCCGTCGGGGACTGGCGCCCTGAGGAGATCCGCCTCGCCACCCTTCGCCCCGGCGCCCCCGCCATGGTCACCACCGGCCCCACCGCCCCCGACCCCGTCGAGGACACCCCCGCCACCCTGCGCCTCGCCGTCCTCGGCCACTGCGGCGCCACCGACGCGGAACTCGCCGCCGGCCTCGCCGCCGCCCGCGGCGGCGCCGTCCGCCACCTCACCGCCTGGCCCGGCAGCTACACCGCCGTCCTGCGCACCGGCACCCGCTCCACCCTGCTGCTCACCGACCTGGCCGGCGCCCAGCCGGTCTTCCACACCCCCTGGGCCGGCGGCACCGCGTACGCCACCGCCGCCCTCCCGCTCGCCGACCTGGTCGGCGCCCCGCTGGACACCGGCCACCTCGCCGCCCGGCTCGCCTGCCCCGAATCGCCCGAGGCCCTCGGCGCCGGCACCCCGTACCTGGGCGTCCAGCGGGTGCCGCCCGGCCACGTGCTCGCCATCCGCGGCGGCCACCCCTACCTCTCCGCCTACGACGACCCCGCCGTGCGGGAGCAGCCGCGCGACGAGGCGCCCGCCGTCCGCGAACTCACCCGCGCGCTGCTGGAGTCCGTCCGCTCCCGGGTCCGCACCACCGCGCCCGCCACCGCACCGGGCCCGGCCGGCCGCGCCCGGCTCGGCGTCGACCTCTCCTACGGCACCGCCTCCGCCACCGTCGCCCTGCTCGCCGCCGCCGTACCGCAGCCGCCGGTGCCCGCGAGCACGGGCCCGGAGCGCCTGCCGGCCGTCCGCGCCGGGGCCAGGAACGGTGCGGTCAAGGGCTCCTGGGCCCGCGTCGCCGCCCAGGAACCCTCCGCCCCGGAACAGTTGGCCGCCGTCACGCTCGGCGAGACCGAACCCCCGACCACCCTCGCGCTCGCCCCCGACACCCCCCGGCTGCGGCACACCGTGCTCCACCCCGGCCCCGACACGCTCCCGTACGCCGGACTTCACGCCGACGCACCGCCCGGCCGGCTCACCGACGAGCCCGGGCCCGAACTCGTCGCCGCCGCCCGGGCCGAGGCCCGCTTCGACGCCGGCGGTACCGACCACCTCACCGGCTACGGCGCCCGACAGGTCCTCGACGGCCACCCGGCCCGGCTCGCCGACCTCATCCGGGCCGGCCGCCCGCGCGAACTGCTGCCCCCGGTCGCCGCGCTGGCCGGTGCCGACCGGGCCGTCGTCGGCGTCCTGGCCGGCGCGCTGCGCACCCCGCTCACCGTGGTCCGGGCCGCCCACCGGCTCTCCCGGGTCCGCTACGCCGACGCGCTGGACGACGCCGCCGCCAAGCTGACGGCCCGCCACCTCCCGGGCGGCGGCCGCACGGCGGGCGACCGTTCGGCCGGCGACCTCGCCTGGTGCGTCCCCGGCCCGGCCGCCCGCTGGCTCTCCGACGAGGCGCTCTCCTCCGTCGCCCTCCGGCTGCGGCTGGCGGCGCGCAGACCGGCGCCCGACGAACGCCCGGGCGCACACCGTGCCCGGCACGCCCTCTACCGGCACGCGCGCTCCTACCGCACCCTCGTCCACGCCGCCGAACAGCCCGGCCAGCGGCTGCACGCGCCGTTCCTCGACAACCAGGTGGTCCGCGCCGCCCGCCTGCTCCCCGACGACGTCCGCCTCCAACCCGGAGCCCGGCACGCCCTCCTGCACGCCGTCCTCACCGGCGCCGGCCGCACCGACCTGCCCCCCGACTGGGGCCGCGGCCCCCGCCCCGACCGCACCGCCCCCGCCCGGGCCGGCCTGCGCCTCGCCGCCGACGGCCTCGCCGAACTGTTCGACGCCCCCCTCCTCGCCGAAGCCGGCCTCATCGACCTCCCCGCCGTCCGCGCCGGCCTCGCCGACCCCGCCACCCCCCTCTCCCCGGCCGCCCTGGCGGGCCTCGCCGACCTGGTCTCCACCGAACTCTGGCTCCGCCGCATCCGCGCCCGCCGCCACGGAGCCTGCTGGACCGGCCTTCCGCTGGCCCAACCCCCGGCCCTCAGCCCCGTCCGTCCCTCCTGACCCCTCGCCGGGCGCCGCGCCCGGCCGGGCGGCGGGGTCCGGGAGCCGGGGCAGGTGATGATGGCGGGCAACGAGTCCGTCGGTGAGGAGAGCCGTGGTGGCCAGCGTGAGCCCGGAGCAGTCCGTTCCCGTCGTGCTGTCGGTGTCGGGGCGGCCGCCGACCGGGCGCCCGCCGGGGGTGCTGGCGGCGTGCGACGGGTCGGACGGGTCGCTGTGGGCGCTGGACCGGGCGATGACCGAGGCGGAGCTGTTCGGGCTGCCGCTGTACGTGCTGGCCGTGGTGAACCCGGCGCCGGCCGGCTACCCGCCGGGGATGGCGGAGCTGGTGCGGGAGAGCGTCGAGACGCTGGTGGAGAGCATGGCGGACGGGCTGCGCCGGGCGGTGGCGGTCGTGCAGGGGCAGCGGTCCCGGCCGTACACGGGCGAGATGTCGCTGCACGTGGTGCTGGGGAACGTGATCGAGGTGCTGCTGGAGGCCTCGACCCGGCAGCACACGCTGGTGCTCGGCACGCGGGGGAACGGGGGGTTCGCGCGGTTGCTGCTGGGTTCGGTGAGTTCGGCGGCGGTGCACCACGCGGCGTGCCCGGTGCTGGTGGTTCCGGCGCCCGCGGAGGGCTGATCCGGGGCGGGGTCGGGGCGCTGACCGGCCCGGGTCGGGGCGGCGCTGACCAGCGAGGCTGCCCGGGGTGCCGGGAATGTACCGAGATGGTTCATCGTTCACCTATCCCGACACCCGTCCCCGCCCCACCCCTGGAGTCCCCTCATGAAGGTCGAGATCTGGTCCGACATCGCCTGCCCGTGGTGCTACATCGGTAAGCGCCGCTTCGAGCAGGCCCTGGAGGGCTTCGCCGGCAAGGAGGGCGTCGAGGTGGTCTACCGGCCGTACCAGCTGGTCCCGGACGCGCCGGCGACGGCGAGCCCGCACCGCGCGTGGCTCGCCGAGCGCTACGGCCCGCAGTCGGTGGCGATGGACGCGCGGGTGGCCGAGCTGGGCCGCGCCGAGGGCATCACGTACGACTTCGACGCCGCGCTGCACGCCAACACCTTCCTGGGCCACCGCCTGCTGCACCTCGCCGAGACCGAGTACGGCGCGGCCGTCCAGGGGCGGCTGAAGGAGGAGCTGCTGAAGGCGCACTTCACCGACGGTGTCGACGTCGGCGACCGCGCCGCGCTGATCGACGTCGCCGTGGCGGCAGGCCTGGACCGGGCGCGGGTGACCGCCTACCTGGCGGGCGACGAGGGCGCCACCGAGGTGAGCGCGCAGCTGGCCGAGGCCCGGGAGCTGGGCATCACCGCCGTGCCGACCTTCGTGTTCGAGGGCAAGTGGGCGGTGCAGGGCGGCCAGGACGCCGAGACCTTCCGCAAGGTGCTGGAGCAGGTCGCCGCCGAGATCGGCGAGACCCGCCCGGCGCCGGTGCAGGTCGCCCCGGCGGGGGAGGCCTGCGCGGACGGCTCCTGCGCGATCTGACCCCGCACAGCCCTACCCCGCACAAGCCCCACCCCGCGCAGCCCCCGCCGAGGCCCGCTTCAGGAACACCTGAAGCGGGCCTCGGCCCAGTCCGCCACGTTGAGCGCCGACCAGATCCCGTGCACCGGGGTGACCACCAGCCGGATCGACTTCTGCCCGGCCAGCGGCACGTGCACCGGTACCGCGTCGTCCCCCGCGGCGAGCGGGGAGGAGCGCCACAGGGTGCCGCCGTCGCCGCCCTGGACGGAGAAGACCACGCCGCCCGGCGAGAGCGTGGCGTCGTCGACTCCGGCGACCGCGTCGAAGGACGTGCAGCTGCGGTTGAGGTCGATCAGGGTGGTCGCCGGGGCGTGCACGGTGATGGCGTGCCCGTGGCGTTCGCCGCCGATCCAGGCGCCGTCGCGCTGCCAGAACGAGTCGCTGCCCTTCTGCCGGATGCTGGGGCCGGGCGGCGGCACCCGGTTGTTGCCGGGCTTGACCACGGGCAGTGAGTCGGCCCAGAAGTCGGTGGGCGCGGGCGGCGAGGGCGGGGTGACCGTCGGCGTGGGCAGCGGCGGCACGGTGGGCGTGGGGACGACGGGGACGACCGGCGGCTCGGGCGTGGGCAGCGGCGGCACACTGGGCGTCGGCACGACGGGGACGACCGGGGCCGGCGGCGGCGTGGGGGTCCGCTTGGGCGTCGTCGAGCTCGGCGTGACCGGCGACGCGGCCTTCGTCGTGGTCTGGGCGGCTGCCGGGGCCGCTGTCGGGGCGGGCGTCGACCGGGTGACCGGCGTCGCGCTCGGGCTCGGGCTGGGCTCGGACGGTGCCGGGGCGGCCGCGGCGCTGCTGGGCGCCGGGTCGGCGGGCGCGGGCGGCGCGGGTGCGGGGGCCTGCGGCCGGGGGGTGGCGGGGGCGCCGGCGGCGGGGGGCGCGGCCGTGGGGGGCTTGGGTTCGGGCGAGCCGGTGAGCGCGTACGCGGCGACGGCGGCTGCGGCCACCGCGACGGCGGCGGCGATCCCGGCCTTCGCGGCGGTGCCCAGGCCCTCGCCGGCCGCGGCGCCGGCCCCGGCCCCGCCTCCGCCGGAGGCCGCACCGGCCCCGGCCCCGGCCCCGCCGGAGGCCGCACCGGCGCCTGCACCCGCTGCACCCGCTGCACCCGCACCCGCTCCCGCGGTTCCGGAGGTGGCCGCCGCGGTGCCCGCGGCCGCACCGCCGACCGCAGCGACCCCGCCGACGGCCGCCGCGGCGGCGCTGAACCCGCCGACCCCGATCCAGACGAGCACGCCGCCGGGCAGCAGCGCGCGCAGGCCGGTGTTGATCTCGGTGAGTTCGAGGCAGGCGGCCGTGCAGCGGTCGCACTCCTGGAGGTGCCGTCCGACCTCCGCCGAGGCCCGCTTGCGCAGCGATCCGCGCGCGTACGCGCCGAGCCGGTTGGCGTACGCCTCGCAGGTGCGGTCCTGGCTGCCGGAGAGGTGCGCCTGGAGGTAGGCGGCGGCGAGCCGGTCGCGGGCCCGGTGGGCCTGGACGGCGGTGGCGTTGGCGGTCTTGCCGAGCATCACGGCGACGGTCTTCGGTGACTCCCGTTCGACCTCGGTGTGCCAGAGCACCATCCGGTCGTCCTCGGGCAGTTCGGCGTAGGCCTGCATGACCATGCGCTGGTCGGCCATGGCCATCGCCCAGGCGTCGGCGCCGGGGTCGGCCAGGTCGAGGTCGACGACGGCGGCCGAGGTCTGGGCGAACACGCTGAAGTCGTCGACGAGTTGCTCGCGCCGCTCGCTGCGGGTCCAGGCGGCGGCGACGTTGCGGACGGCGGTCAGCAGGTAGGCGCGGACGGCGAACTCCGGCCCCTTGCCCGCCCTCAGGGCTTGCAGGGTGCGGGCGAAGACCTCGCCGGCGAGGTCTTCCGCGGTGAAGCTGTCCCGGCAGCAGGTGCGGGCGTAGCGGCGCACCGAGTCGGCGTGCCGGCGGTAGATCTCCTCGTACGCGGTGTCGTCGCCGGCCCGGACCCGGGCGGTCAACTCGGCGTCGGAGGCCGGGCGCTCGCCGTCGACCGGGTCGGCGGGGGCGGGCACGGTGGGGCGGGCGGGGCGGCCGGCGCCGACGAACGCCTCGGGGGCGACGCCGCCGCGGCCGGCCGGGGCCTGGCCGGGCACCCGCCCGGGGGGCAGTGCGGCGGCGGAGGCGGAGAGGGACTCGCGGCTGGGCATGCCCGCCTGGTCGGGCACGTGTCCGGCGGTCGGGCCGGCGGCTGGACCCGCTGCGGCGCCGGGTACTTGGGCCGGGTCGCCGGAGGCCGTGGCGGGGCCTTCGGACGTGCTGGACGTACTGCCGGACGAGCCGTCGGCCAGTCCCCCGGTCAAGCCTCCGGACGGGCCGAAGTCGAGGCCGTACCCGTAGTCGTTCTGTTCCTCGGCGCTCACAACGGACCCCAGATTCCACGACAGCCCCCGCAGTGTGGCAGGGCGCGCGGGAGTGCGTGGGCGCACGGTTCCGCGCTGCGCAGCGCCGAGGGCGCGCGAAGGGCGCGCATCGGGACATTGGCTCCAACCACGGGCAAAGGATGGCATAGCGCAGAGAGGGGCGGTAGCCGGACCGGCCGGGACCCACTCTTCCGAGGAGCCGTCGCGGATGTGTTCGGCCAGCGCAGGGCGGGTGGTTGCGCACCGCCCGCACCCGGCGCGCGTGACTGGTCCGCGCGCCGGTCTCCCGTCCAACTCCCGTCCCCGCCAACCGTGGCGGCCGCGCTCGTGGTGGCGCGTCAGCGTGCCCGCAGGCCGTCCAGCAGGATCTCCAGCAGCCGGTCCGAGGGGCCGGAGCTCGGCTGCCCCTCCGCCTGCTGGACCCCGGCCGAGAAACCGGCCGTGGTCGGCGCGGTGCGGGCCGCGTGCACCGGTACCGAGGCGGTCAGCACCAGCACGACGTCCGACACCGTGACGCCCGGCCGCAGTTCGCCGGCCGCGCCGGCCCGGGCGACCAGGGCGGCCAGCAGTTGCAGCAGCAGCCGGGGATCGGCGTCGGCCGCCGACGGCTCGACGGCCGCACCGTTCTGCGCGTCCTCGCCGCGCAGGTCGAACCGGACGGCGGCCGGCTCGGGCACCCGCTGCTCGGGCACCCGGCCCAGCTCCTCCGCGTACCGGAACGCCTCCGGCGGCAGCAGCCGCCCGGCGCCGGTGCTGACCGCCCGGGCCAGGTAACCGGCCAGCGACTCCCAGGCTCCGCCGCCGCCGTACAGCGACTCCCGCGCCTGCGCGGTCAGCCAGGCCACCTCCTCGGCGGCGATCCGCTGGACCAGCACCTCCTTGCTCGGGAAGCGCCGGTAGACCGTCCCGACGCCGACCCCGGCCCGGCGCGCGACCTCCTCCATCGGAGCGCCGTAGCCGAACTCGCCGAACACCTCACGGGCGGCCCGCAGCACGCTCTCCAGATTCCGCCGGGCGTCCACCCGTAGTCGGGATCCGGGGACGTGCACGGTGGCCGGTGGTGGCTCCACCCGGTAGGGGACGCCCGGATAGGCGGCCCCGACCTCCGGCGGCAGGTCCACCGGGCCGCGCTGTTCCGGCACCATGCCCTGGCCGGCGTGCGGTGCTCCCGTTCGCCCCAACACCTGCTCCTGCTCCATCATCCCAACTCTCCCCCGCAGGCGCCCGAACCCGGACCCTGTCGTCGCCCGCCCCTGCACCCCCCGGTGCAGCTCAGCCCGTCAGAAATGACCTGATGACCCATCGCTCGTTGCCGCCCGTCCCGTTTCGTGACCACGGTTCGTGCCTCCGGGCCGGCTCGCGTCCGGCTCGGCGCGTCGGCTCCGTCCGGGGCCTTGTCCGGGAACTACCCTTCCCCGGATGACTGTCCCGCAGTCGGGTTCTCGAGCCAACGCTGGAACTGGCCGTAGTGGCCGCTCCACGGTGCGTCGCCGCCGATTGTCATGGCGGTAACCGCTCCGGCACACAATCCGACCATAGTTCACGCCCGTTCGCGGCCGAAAGTCCGTCAGAAAGTCGCCCGGGCAGCACAACTGGCCCCACCCGTCGACTTCCGTCGCATCCGGCGCGGTACGGACTGTGGACAAGACCGCCCCTGCCGGTCCTTCATAGGGGGGCGCGAGGGGGGACACCCCCGGCCGCGGGGCCGGGAGGAAGCGCCAATCGGCAGGAGGTGCACCATCAGAATCCTGATCGCCGGCGGAGGCTGTGCCGGGATGGCCACCGCGCTGCACCTCCAGCGCGGCCTGCGGGAACGGCTGCGACGCGGCGAGGTCGAGATCACCGTCGTCGAGCCCCAGGCCTACTTCACCTACCACCCGCTGCTGGCCGAGGTCGCGGCTGGCTCGATCGACCCCCGGCACGTGGTCGTCCCGCTCCGCCGGGCGCTGCCGGACTGCCGGGTGCTGACCGCCAGGATCACCCGGATCGAACACGCCGCCCGCCGCGCCTTCGCCGACGCCGCGGGTCCCGGAGAGGCCGCCGCGCCGATCGAACTCCCCTATGACGTCCTGGTGGTGGCGCCAGGCTCGGTCTCACGGACGGCGCCGGTGCCCGGTCTGGCCGAACACGGCCGCGGCTTCTCCACCGTCGGCGAGGCCGTGGGCCTGCGCAACCACGTCCTGGAACAGCTCGACCTCGCCTCCGCCACCCGTGACCCGGCCCTGCGCCAGGCCGCGCTCACCTTCGTCTTCGTCGGCGCCGGGTACGCGGGTGTCGGCGCGCTCGCCGAACTGGAGGACATGGCCCGGACCGCGGTACGCGGCTACCACAACGTCCGCCCCGAGGACCTGCGCTGGGTCCTGGTCGAGGCCACCGACCGGATCCTGGCCGAGGAGTCGCCGGAGCTGGCCGAGCACACCCTCGGCCAGCTCCGCGAACGCGGCGTCGACATCCGGTTGCGCACCACCCTGGCGTCCGCCGCGGGCCGGGTCGTGGCCCTGTCCGACGGAAGCCGCTTCGGTGCCCGCACCCTGGTCTGGACGGCCGGGGTGCGGCCGGCCCCGCTGCTGCGCGACACCGACCTGCCGCTGGACACCCTCGGCCGGGTCCGCTGCCTCGCCACCCTGCAAGCCGTCGGCCCGGACGGGCGCGCGCTGCCCGGCGTCTGGGCGGCCGGGGACTGCGCCGCCGTACCGGACCCCGACGCGGACGGGGCGCCCTGCGCGCCCAACGCCCAGCACGCCTTCGCCCAGGCCGAGCTGCTCGCCCGGAACATCGCGGTCGCCCTGGAGGCCGGACCGCACGCCCCGGGCCTCGCCGAGTACCAGCCGGGCCACGCCGCCTGCTCGACCTCGCTGGGCCTGCGCCGGGCCGTCGCCCACACCCGGAGCGGCCGCCGGATCACCGGGCGGCGGGCCTGGTGGCTGCACCGGGCCCGGCATCTGCGGCGCCTGCCGAGCGCGGAGCGCCGGGTGCGGGTGCTGATGGACTGGGTGCTGGGCGGGCTGTTCTCCCGCGAGGTGGTCTCGCTGGGGGCGGCGGAGCATCCGCGTCCGGAGTTCGAGGCCGGGGCCGGGCCGCGGCCCGACGGCGGTCCGGACGCCCCGCGGTGAGCGCCCAGGTGCCCCGTGCCGGGGCGGAACGGGCGGCCACGCCGGGCGGGCGACTTCCGGAATCGGGCCCTTGCCTGACAGGATCAGCCCAACCTAGTCATTACCCCGTGTGCTGATGCGCACACAAAAAGTGATGATATGCCTGGAAATCGAGGAAGCGGCCGTCGTTTGAACCTCATGCGCTGGAGCGCCCGGCTCACCGGAGTCCCTTGGCGTGCCGCCCCGCCAACCGGGGCCGGCACCGACGAGGGCGCGCCCTCCGCCGACGGCGTCGTCGTCCCCGGCCCCCGCGACCCCACCAACCTGGCCACCGCCGCCGAACTCCTCGACCTGCACAAACCCCAGAACCTGCGCGAGGTCCTCAACCGGATCCCCGCCCCGGTGGCCGTCACCTACGGCCCGCTCCACCAGCTCGGCTACGCGAACCGCGCCTACCGCGAACTCTTCGGCGACCGCACCACCGGCCTGCCCGCCGGAGAAGCCCTCCCCGAACTCGGCACCATGGGCGTCCTGGCCCTGATGGACCAGGTCATCCGTGGCGGCCGCCCGCGCAGCGTCAAGGCCCGCTGCATCCTCGGCCTCACCGGCAACCGCTACTACAACGTCTCCTGCGTCCCGCTCGGCCCCGGCGACACCGGGGACACCCCCACCGAGGGGCCGCCCGCCGGCGTCCTGATCTTCGCCGCCGAGGTCACCGACCAGGTCCTCGCCGCCGCCCGGCTCCGCGAAGCCGAACGCCGCCAGCGCGAGGCCGCCGTCACCCTCCAGCGCAGCCTCCTCCCGCAGAAGCTCGACCAGCCCGCCGACCTGAGGGTCGCCGCCACCTACCAGCCCGGCGGCGCCGAGGCCGCCGTCGGCGGCGACTGGTACGACGTCATCGCCATCGACGGCGGCCGGACCGCCCTGGTCATCGGCGACGTGATGGGGCGCGGTCTGCGCGCCGCCGCCGTCATGGGCCAGCTGCGCACCGCCGTCCGCGCCTACGCCCGGCTCGACCTGCCCCCGCACGAGGTGATGCGCCTGCTTGACGGCCTCGCCATGGAGATCGACGCCAACCAGATCGCCACCTGCACGTACGCCGTCTGGGACCCGCTGCGCCGCACCCTCTCCTACGCCTCCGCCGGACACCTCCCCATGCTGCTGCGCTGCCCCGACGGGACGGTCCTGCGCAGCGAGGAGCAGAACGGCCCGCCGCTCGGCACCGGCGACGGCCTCCACGTCTCGCACACCCTGCGCCTGCTGCCCGGGACCACCGGCGTCCTCTATACGGACGGCCTGGTCGAACGCCGCGACGAGGACATCGACCAGGGCCTCGACCTCCTCGCCCGCACCCTCACCGGCGCGGTCGGGGCTCCCGAGGTGATCTGCGCCCGCCTCCTGCGAGCGATGGGCGTGACCTCCGAGCACGACGACGACGTCGCCGTCCTGGCCTTCCACCTGCCGGCTGAGGAGGCGGACGAAGAGACGGAGGAGAAGGCGGAGGGAGAGGTGGCGGAAGAAGCGGTGGAAGAGAGCGCCACCGAGGCGGAACCGGCGCTTGACTCGGCCTTCCCCGAGGTCTAGTGTTCTTCGAGCTGCCTGGCAGGGAGCACCGGACACGCGTTTGCGCGGACGGTCCCGCGGTAGCCAATCCTTTCGAAACACCACTTCCCGGTTCGGGCCGGGTCGCGTCTTGTCGCGGCTTGGTTCTTATTCGGCGTGTTCGTTTTATTGGATTGCGGCCGATTCGCTTTTCGGAGTGGGGATCGGCTAGAGTTTGAAACGTCGGACGGGGCGTCAAGCCGCAGAAGACACCAGCGAGTTGGATGAACGAAGCGC
>NZ_JBEOUK010000018.1:0-138754 GCF_040304045.1 Kitasatospora sp. NPDC094016 | reverse complement strand
CCCGCAGGCGCGGTGCGGCGATTACTGTCTACCTGACTGTGGTCTCCTGTATTTTTGTAGGTCGGGGGGGGTTTGTCATCGGGGGGCGGGGGCCCCGGGGGCGGGCGGGCGCACGGCCCAGGGGGGCGTCAGCGGTTGACGGCCTCAAGGGAACGGAGGGCGTTGTGGGCCTCGGCCACCACGCGCTCGGCGGTCAGGCCGAACTCCTCGTAGAGCACCTTGTAGTCGGCGGAGGCGCCGAAGTGCTCCAGCGAGATGATCCGGCCGTGGTCGCCGACCAGCTCGCGCCAGCCCTGGCCGATGCCGGCCTCGACCGACACCCGGGCCTTGACCGACGGCGGCAGCACACTGTCACGGTAGGCCTGGTCCTGCTCCTGGAACCACTCGAAGGACGGCACCGAGACCACCCGGGTGGCGATGCCCTCGGCCTCGAGCACCTCGCGGGCCTTGACGGCCAGCTGGACCTCGGAGCCGGTGCCCAGCAGGATCACCTGCGGGTCGCCGCTGGAGGCCTCGGCCAGGATGTAGCCGCCCTTCGCGGTGCCCTCGGCGGAGCCGAAGACCTCGCGGTCGAAGGTCGGGACGTTCTGGCGGGTGAGCGCCAGGCCGACCGGGCCGGGGTGGGTGGTCTGGCGCTCGATGACGGTGCGCCAGGCGACGGCCGTCTCGTTGGCGTCGGCCGGGCGGACCATGGCCAGGCCCGGGATGGCGCGCAGCGAGGCCATGTGCTCCACCGGCTGGTGGGTCGGGCCGTCCTCGCCGAGGCCGATCGAGTCGTGCGTCCAGACGTAGGTGACCGGCAGCTTCATCAGCGCGGCCAGGCGCACGGCCGGGCGCATGTAGTCGGCGAAGACCAGGAAGGTGCCGCCGTACACGCGGGTCTTGCCGTGCAGGGCGATGCCGTTCATGGTCGAGCCCATGGCGTGCTCGCGGATGCCGAAGTGGATCGTCCGGCCGTACGGGCTGGCGCTCTTCAGCGGGTTGCCGTCGGGGAGGAACGAGCTGTCCTCGTCGATGGTGGTGAGGTTGGACTCGGCGAGGTCGGCCGAGCCGCCCCACAGCTCCGGGATGACCGCGCCGATCGCCTTGAGGGTCTCGCCGGAGGCCTTGCGGGTGGCGACGTCCTTGCCGGCCGGGAAGACCGGGACGGTCTTCTTCCAGCCCTCGGGCAGCTCGCCGGCCTGGATGCGGTCGAACTCGGCGGCGCGCTGCGGGTCGGCGGCGCGCCAGGCCTCCAGGGACTGCTCCCACTCGGCGTGGGCGGCCTTGCCGCGCTTGATGACCTCGCGGGCGTGCTCGATCACCTTGTCGGAGACCTCGAAGGTCTTCTCCGGGTCGAAGCCCAGGACCTTCTTGGTGGCGGCGATCTCGGCGGCGCCGAGCGCGGAGCCGTGCGCCTTGGCGGTGTTCTGGGCGTCCGGGGCCGGCCAGGCGATGATCGTGCGCATCGCGATGATCGACGGACGGGTGGTCTCGGCCTTGGCCGCGGCCAGCGCGTCGGCCAGGACGGCCACGTCGATGTCGCCGTTGGCCTTCGGGGCGACCCGCTGGACGTGCCAGCCGTACGCCTCGTAGCGCTTGAGGACGTCCTCGGAGAAGGCGGTCTCGGTGTCGCCCTCGATCGAGATGTGGTTGTCGTCGTACAGGGCGACCAGGTTGCCCAGCTTCTGGTGACCGGCCAGCGAGGAGGCCTCGGCGGAGATGCCCTCCTGCAGGTCGCCGTCGGAGACGATGGCCCAGATGGTGTGGTCGAAGGGGGACTCGCCGGCGGCGGCGTCCGGGTCGAACAGGCCGCGCTCGTAGCGGGCGGCCATCGCCATGCCCACCGCGTTGGCGATGCCCTGGCCCAGCGGGCCGGTGGTGGTCTCCACGCCCGCGGTGTGGCCGTGCTCCGGGTGACCCGGGGTGCGGCTGCCCGCGACGCGGAAGGCCTTGAGGTCGTCCAGCTCCAGGCCGTAGCCCGACAGGTACAGCTGGGTGTAGAGGGTCATGCTCGTGTGCCCGGGGGACAGCACGAACCGGTCGCGGCCGACCCACGCGGGGTCGGTCGGGTCGTGGCGCAGGAAACGCTGGAAGATCAGGTACGCCGCGGGGGCCAGCGACATGGCCGTCCCGGGGTGTCCGTTGCCGACCTTCTGGACGGCGTCCATGGCCAGGACCCGCGCTGTGTCAACCGTGCGCTCATCCAGTTCGGACCACTCGAATGCGTTCGTCGGCGTCGTGCTCACCCTGTCTCAGGGCTCCTTCCGTTGTGAAGAGTGACCCCGTGAAAGGGGACCGGGTCGGCCACGGCGCTGTGGTCTCGACGCTGGGTGGTGCCGGTCACGGAGGGTAGATCCCGCTTCTGCGTGCGAGCCTACCGTCCGGCCCGGGGCTCACCCTCCGTGCTGGGACAACCAGGAAATCCGGATGGTGATTCCCACCAGGGCGGTCTGCCTGATTTTGTCCCAGGCTCTCCTGTTTTACGGCACCCTGCCGCCCCGGTGGTCAGGACGGGTTGCGGCGGCGCGCCGCAACGGCTTCGTGGCTTCACCCAGTCGGTTCACCCGGGGGTGTGCCATCGGCCTCGCCGGGGGACCCCGGAGCCGGATGGGATATATGGAGCGTCTAAGGTGGCGTGGTACGCGCAGAGCGGACGATTCGGGACCCTTCGTTCCTGTGGACGCCTGCGAGGATTCATCTTCAGTTGGGGTGTTAGTGACCGCCGTCGAAACCCGTCCCGCCGGGGTCACCGGGGCGACTCCTGCGCACCGGCCCATCGGGGCCCGTGTCGGCGCCTTCGTCGCATTGACCAAGCCACGGATCATCGAACTGCTGCTGATGAGCACGGTGCCGGTGATGTTCCTCGCCCAGCAGGGCGTCCCGAACATGCTGCTGGTGCTGAAGGTCGTGGTCGGTGGCTACCTCTCGGCGGGCGGCGCCAACGCGCTCAACATGTACATCGACCGCGACATCGACGCGGTGATGTCCCGCACCGAGCGCCGGCCGATCGTCACCGGGATGGTGTCGCCGCGCGAGGCGCTGGTGTTCGGCATCGCCCTCGCGGTCGTCTCGACGCTGCTGCTGGGCTTCGGCGTCAACTGGCTCTCCTCCGGACTGGCGCTCGGTGCGCTGCTGTTCTACGTGTTCGTCTACACGCTGGGGCTCAAGCGGCGCACCTCGCAGAACATCGTCTGGGGCGGCATCGCCGGCTGCATGCCGGTGCTGATCGGCTGGTCCTCCGTCACCAACTCGGTGTCCTGGGCGGCGGTCGCGCTGTTCCTGGTGGTGTTCTTCTGGACGCCGCCGCACACCTGGGTGCTCTCGATGAAGGTGCGCGAGGACTACGAGCGTGCCGGCGTGCCGATGCTGCCGGTGGTCAAGGGCAACGTCGAGGTCGGCAAGCAGGTCGTCGCCTACTCCTGGGTGATGGTGGCGACCTCGCTGGCGGTGTGGCCGCTGGGACACATGAGCTGGCTGTACCCCGTCACCGCGGTGCTGCTCGGCGGGTTCTGGCTGCGCGAGGCGCACGCGCTGTACGGCCGGGCCAAGGCCGGGGTGGTGGGCGCGAAGCTGAAGGAGATGCGGCTGTTCCACTGGTCGATCACCTACCTGTCGCTGCTGTTCGTGGTGTGCGCGATCGACCCGTTCGTGAAGTAGGGCCTGTCCGACGTCGAAGAGCCCCGGTCCGGTGGACCGGGGCTCTTCGCGTTCTCACCGGGACGGCAGCTCGGACGGGCCGACGTGGTCGTCCAGCCAGTCCCGGAGCGGCTGGGAGGCGCGCAGGAAGGCGGTGATCCGGGTGCGGGCGCCGCGGGTGCCGAGCCACTTCGCGGGCGCCCACTCCTGCCAGGCGACCAGGCCCTTGTGGCGCAGCAGCTCGATCCTCGGGTGGTCCTTGGGGAAGCCGCGCGGAGCGGTCCTGAGGGAGTCCCGGCCGTGCACCCGGGGGCCGTCCTGCTCCACCGCGGCGATCACCCGCTCCAGTTCGGCGCCGCTGACGTCCTCGGCGACGGCGGCGCGGTAGCGGTCCAGCTGGTCGGGGGCGAGCTGGTACATCCCGTTGCCGCAGGCCAGGCCGTCGGCGGAGAGCTGGACGTAGCCGCCGGTCTCCAGGTGGGCGCCGATGTGCGTCTTGTACGGAGACTTGTCGGCGCTGAACCGGACGTCGCGGTTGGGACGGAAGATCCTCCCGGGCCCGAACTCCGGCTCCAGCTCGGCGAGCAGCAGCTCCATCGGGGTCCGTACGTCGTTGTCGTACTGCTCCTTGTGGGCCTGCCAGAAGGTCTTGGAATTGTCGGCTTCGAGGTGCTCGTAGAAGTCGAGCGCCTCGGCCGGCCAGCCGGAGAAGGTCACGCCTCCAGTATGTGGCCCGGTGCACAGGGCGCTCCCGTCGCCAGCTCGACTACCGGTGGGTAGCATGCGGGCATGAGCAGCGCAGAGACCGCCACCGCCACCGCGCCGGACGCCCGTACCGAGCGCCGCGCCAAGCGCATTGCCAAGCACCTCAGCAGCTTCGCCCGCCAGCACGGGGGCGGCGCCGACGCGGTCGTCGAGTACGTCGGCGCCGTGGCCACCCGGATCGTCGTGGTGGGCGCGGACGGCGCCTGGGGCGACCAGGTGGCCCCGAGCTACGCCGTCGGTCGCCGGGCCGCCGAACTGGCCGGGCTGACCCTGCACGACGACTTCGAGGGCGAGCTGGCCCTCAAGGTGAAGACCGGCCCGTACGAGTGGAAGCGGATGGCGGGCATCCAGCTCGGCGGCTGATCACTTCGGCGCGCACGGCGAACGGCCCGGCTCCCCTGGTGGGGGAGCCGGGCCGGTGTCGTGGGCTCAACGGGGCGGCTCCTCGCGGTCGAGCACCCGGACGAGTCGGGCGGGTTGGTCCAGCCAGGCCCACTGCCTTCTTGTGCTTCGGGTCGGGCGCCGGGTTCTGTCCGTCGGGGGACGGCTTGCTCGTGCCCGGATCCTTCTTTCCGCCGTGCTTGCCGCCACTGGGCTTGTCGGTTCCCCAACCCATGCTTCCTCCTTGAGCGTCGATGAGCGTTGGTGACCCCGTCCGCGGACTTGGTGTCAGCGGCTTCTGGAAGGCGGCGAGGCCGCTCCCTGCCGACGTCTGAGAGTGCCGGCAGCGCGCTGGGTGGAGACATGAGGTCACTCCCTCGGGTGGTCCGACTGATCCCTCCCTGGACCCTGATCTGCCAGCGAGGTATTCCTAGTTCACCGGCTCGGGACAGCGCGTGGGGCCTGAGCGACCGGACGTTTCACCGGACCTTTGGGTTTGGCTGATGTCTCCGACTGCTGGGGAGGTTCTGTGGCAGCACGATCACTCGCCGGACTGAGGAAAGCTGCCGGGTACACGCAAGAGAGCTTCGTTGCAGCGTTCCTCGACATGGCGCACCGTACGGATGTCCGTGGTGAGGTGACTGTTCGCCACCTCAGGAGGTGGGAGTCTCCCAGCCCGCCGTTGCCACATCCTGGCCAACAGGCGGTTCCCGAAGCATTGTTGGGGGTTCCGCTTGATGAGCTGGGTTTCACGGTGCCGCCCGAGCGGGCCCGCAGGATCCCGAGCGGCGGGTGTCAGGAGGGCGCGGTGCAGCGGCGACGGTTCGTTGTAGACGTCGGAGTACTTCTTGGGGCTTCCGTTCTCGCCCCCGCGCAGACTGGTCGCCGGATCGGTGCGGCCGATGTGACGGTGGCGGTTCGGCCCCGGTGGCGACGCCAGGGCGTCGCCACCCGCATGCATCGCGCCCTCATCGAGGGAATCGACAACGCCCGGGTGATGCTGAACACCCGACCGGAGGCGACTGCGGCCCAGGCGTCCTACCGAGCGTGGGGCTACACGCGCGTCGGGTCGGCGATCCCGTGGGACGGCGCGGCTCGGCACGACGTGATGGTCCTCGACCTGATCCACCCGGTGGTGCGAGCGTGACGCCACTCCACTCGGTGTCCGTCGCGGGGGTGGTGGTGCGGGAGGACAGGCGGGTGCTGGCGATTCGGCGGGCTGACAACGGGGCTTGGGAGCCGCCGGGTGGGGTGCTGGAGGTGGCGGAGTCCGTTGAAGACGGCGTGCGTCGCGAGGTCTACGAGGAGACCGGCATCAAGGTCTGCGTGGAGCGGCTGACCGGCGTCTACAAGAACATGAACCGAGGGGTCGTCGCTCTCGTCTTTCGGTGCCGCCCGGAGAACCGGATTGCGCGGCTCTCGGACGAGTCGATCGAGGTTGCCTGGCTTGCCCCGGCCGAGGTCTCAGCCCGGATGGCCGAGGTCTATGCAGTGCGTGTCCTGGACGCGCTTCGGGGCGACGCTGCACCGAGTGTCAGGACTCATGACGGTCGACATCTGCTGTGACAAGGTAAAGGCCCCGGCGTGACGGCAGGGGTCAGGCCCTCGGACATGGGGTCTTCTGCCGTCACCCCAAGAGGAGTGCAAGGACGGATCAGGCAGCGGAGGTGGTGGATCGTGCCCAGGCGTGATTACGAGGACGACCCCAATGCTCCCGAGGCGAACTCGCTGGTCCCGGCCGCGTCCGTGGTCGTGGTCGACGATGCGGGCCGCGTCCTGCTCCAGCGGCGTACCGACAACGGGATGTGGGCGCTGCCCGGCGGCAGGATGGACATCGGGGAGTCGCTCGCCGGCTGCGGTGTCCGCGAGACCCGTGAGGAGACCGGCATCGACATCGCGATCACCGGGATCGTCGGTACCTACACCGACCCGGGCCATGTGTTCGCCTACGACGACGGCGAGGTCCGCCAGGAGTTCTCCATCTGCCTCCTCGGACGCCCGCTCGGTGGGGAGTTGCGGGTGTCGGATGAGTCCCACGAGGTGGCGTGGTTCACCCCGGACGAGACGGACGGGCTGCCGATGGTGTCGAACATCCGCAAGCGGCTGGCCGACTGGCGCTCCGGAGAGATCCCCGTGGTGCGCTAGCCACCTTTGATCGTGACGGCGAAGGCCCCTGGAAACCGCCCGGCGGTTTCCAGGGGCCTTCGACGACGCTCAGACGGTGGCGGGTTGCGGGGTCTGGGCGGGCAGCTGTTCGGGGGCCGCTGCGGGCTCGCGGGTGCGCAGGGCGAGGGGGATGCGGAGGGCGGCGATCCACGTCAGCGTCGCGCCGAGCATGTGGAGGCCGACCATCAGCTCGGGGGCGTCGGTGAAGTACTGGATGAAGCCCAGCACGCCCTGCAGAAGGAGCACCGCGAGGAGTTCCTTGGTGCGGGCCTTGGCCGCGGGCGGGGCCTTCACGGCTGCGAGGACGAAGATCAGCGCGATGGTGAGGCCGACCGAGACGAAGGCGAAGTCGGCGTGGAACTGGGCCAGCCGGTCGTAGTCGATCGGGATGCGCGGGACGATCTTGTTGTCCTGCGGGGTGCCCGGGTGGTGGCCGGCGCCGGTGACCAGGGTGCCGGCCGCCACCAGCAGGCCGACGACCAGGACCAACACGTAGGAGAGCTGGTGGATCGGGCGGGCCACGCTGAGCTTCGGGGCTCCGTCGCCCTCCTTCGACCGCTCCCACATCAGCAGCGCGACCCACACCAGCGCCATCGCGGCGATCATGTGCAGCGCGACGGTGTAGGGGTTCAGTCCGGTCAGCACGGTGATGCCGCCGAGGACGGCGTTGCTCATCACCAGCCAGAACTGCGCCCAGCCGAGCCTGGTCATGCTGTGCCGCCACGGGCGGTGGCAGCGGGCGGCCAGGATGGCCCAGCCGACGGCGGCGCTCAGCACGTAGGTGAGCATCCGGTTGGTGAACTCGACGACGCCGTGGAAGCCCATCTCGGCGGTCGGGGTCAGGCTGTCGGCGGTGCAGCGGGGCCACGTCGTACAGCCGAGGCCGGAGGCGGTGAGGCGGACGGCGCCGCCGGTGACGACGATCACCACGCTCATCACCAGCGCGGCGAACGCGGCGCGCCGGACCATCACGGCGGACGGCTGCCAGCGGTCGGCGAGCAGGGAGAAGGGATTAGGCACGGGGTCAATCGTAGGCGGCCTTACAGCCGATCTTGGGGCGGGGCGCGAGCGTGGCCCGGGCGCGGGGGCTACCCAGGATCGGGTGGGTGCAAACCGGACTCTTCGGTCAAGGCGGTCATTGGTCTTGACCAATCACCTGTGAGGCCGAAAGAGTGCGGATTGGTCCATACCTATTTCGGACCTCTCCCACTCCTCCCGCACAAGCGGAGACCTGCACATGCGCATACCCACGTCCGCCGCCGCGCTCGCAGTCGGCGGCTCGCTCGCACTGGCCGGCCTGATCGCCCCCGCCGCCGCCCACGCCGCCGACCCCGGCCAGGAGTGCCGAAGCCTCGGGGTCGCCAACCTCTACGGCGAGTTCATCGAGGGTGACGACACCCACACCCCCGACGCCGAGGGCGCCGTCGCCGTCGGCGGCAACGCGAACTTCACCGGCGGCTTCTCGGTCGGCCAGGAGCTCACCGCCGCCGAGGTCGAGGCCCTGCCCGGCAAGAACGCGCTGGTCGTCGCCGGCAAGATCACCGGCAACAACACCCAGGTGATGAAGGGCAACGGCGTCTACGGCTCGAAGGCCGACGGCGCCGTCGTCCAGGCCCACCAGGGCGCCACCGCCCAGGGCGCCTCACCGATCGACTTCAAGGCCGAGTTCGCCAAGCTGCGCGCCGCCTCCACCGCGCTGGCCGCCGCGCCGCAGACCGCCGGCGCCACCGTCCAGGCCGACGGTGCCAAGCTCACGTTCACCGGCGGCGACGCGAAGTACAACAGCTTCACCGTCGACGCCGCGAAGCTCCAGGGCGCCAAGGACGTCTTCCTCAAGGTGCCGGCCGGTTCCGTCACCGTGATCACCGTGACCGGCGGCTCGTACGACATGGCGGCCGCCGGGACCACCGGCTTCCACCTGTGGGACGAGGCCAAGGCGTCCTTCGTCCTGGACGACAAGCTGCAGAGCGCGGCCGGCGGGGCGATCCGCGCCAAGCTGCTGTGGAACTTCCCCACCGCGACCAAGGTGGTCAAGAACAGCAAGGCCGCCTGGGCCGGCACCGTGCTGGCGCCCAACGCCGCCTTCGACCTCGGCAGTGGCGGCCCGGTCAACGGTTCGGTCATCGCCGCCTCGCTGACCGGCAAGGACGGGGCGGAGACGCACCACTACCCGTTCGCCGGCTGCCTGCCCGGCGTCGTCGTCCCGACGCCGTCCACCACGCCCACCGCGCCCACCGTGCCGCCGGTGGTGCCGAGCAGGACGCCGTCGGCCTCCACCACGCCCGGGACGCCCGGCACCTCGGCCACCCCCGGGACCTCGGCGAGCCCCTCGGCCACGCCCTCCGCCCCGGTGAGCGGCAAGCCGAGCGCGGGTGCCCCGGCCAGTCCGTCGGCCACCGCCTCGGCGGGTGTGCCGGCCGCCTCGGCCTCGGCGAGCCCGTCGGCCCAGGCGGACGCGGGCGGCAACCTCGCGCACACCGGCTCCGGGCCCGTCGTGCCGCTGGCGATCGCCGGCGCGGTGGTGCTCGCGGCCGGTGGCGCGATCGTGGTCGTCACCCGGCGTCGGGCGGCGAAGAAGGCCTGATCATTTCGCCGCTCGACCGGTGCTGCGCCCTCGGTGATTGAACCTGATCACCGAGGGCGCACGTATTTCAGTCAGGTGACGAAGTTCATTCAAGTTTGCCGAATCCGCGTTCCGCGAGGTGGCAGCTGTGATGGGCTGGTCATACACATCAGACGACGGACCAACAGACGAAATTCGGTCGTACGGCGGGGTGTGGAGAGGTGCGGGAGTGCCGGTAGAGTCCCCCGGACAGTCGTAGCGGGCCACCGCGAAACCTTCAACACGCCTGCTGCGCAAGACCGTTCTGAGGGGAACAGCGTAAATGGCGCGACAGCAGCGGCACATGCGGATCGGCGCGGCGGCACTCGCCGGGACGGCAGCGGCCGGAATTCTCCTGCCTCTGGCGCTGGCAACCAACGCCTCGGCGCACGTGCCGAGTTGGTCGGTGACCTGCGACAAGATCGTGATCGATCTGATCAACTACAGCCCGAAGCCCGACGTGAAGAACACCGTCAGCCTCACCATCGACGGCGAGAAGGTCCTGGACGCCAAGGCCTTCCCCGCGGAGTTCCACGGCACCTTCCCGGTGAAGGACCACACAGCCCCCGTCAAGGCGAACCTCGTGGTGAACACGACGGAGACGCCCAACGAAAAGGGCTGGAACATCAACGAGACCAAGACGATCGAGCCGTGCCACACGCCGACTCCGACGCCGACTCCCACGCCCACCAAGACCCCGACCCCGACTCCCACCCCGACCCCGTCGCAGACCACGACTCCGACGCCGACTCCCACCCCCACGCCCACCACTACCCCGACCCCGTCGGCCTCGCCCACCGCGAGCAAGACCGCGACCCCGGTCCCGACCGCGACTCCGGTCCCGACGCCCACCACCAGTGGCCCGGCGCTCGCCCAGACCGGTAGCAACGACGCCACCCCGATGATCGCGGCGGCCGGCGGCGGCGTGCTGCTGGTCGGTGGCGCGCTCGTCCTGCTGGCCCGCAAGCGTCGCGGCAGCCAGAGCTGACGTTCCGTCGGTGACGTGAGACCGCCCCCCGGCCGAAGCGGCCGGGGGGCGGTCCCAGTTTCGGTGTGCTTCCCGCGCGGGGGTCGGGGGCTACTCCCAGCGGAAGAAGCGGGCCGCGGCGGCCAGGCCGAGGACGGCCCAGCCGGCCAGGATGCCGAGGTCGGACCAGGGCACCCCGGCGCCGTGCTGGAGGACCGACCGCAGGCCGTCCGAGAGCGCGGAGATCGGCAGCAGCTCCAGCACCGACCGCACGGCCGAGGGGAACCTGCTCAGCGGCACGATCACCCCGCCGGCCAGCAGCAGCAGGATGAACACCAGGTTGGCGGCGGCCAGCGTGGCCTCCGCCTTGAGCGTGCCGGCCATCAGCAGGCCCAGGCCGGAGAAGGCCGCGGTGCCGAGCACCAGCAGCGCGACGACCGACAGGGGGTCGCCCTGCGGGGACCAGCCGAGCGCCAGCGCGATCACCGACAGCAGCGCGACCTGCAGCGCCTCGGTGACCAGGACACAGCCGGTCTTGGCGGTCAGCAGTGCCCAGCGCGGGAGCGGGCTGGCGCCGAGCCGCTTCAGCACGCCGTAGCGGCGCTCGAAGCCGGTGGCGATGGCCTGCCCGGTGAAGGCGGTGGACATCACGGCCAGCGCGAGCAGGCCGGGGGCCAGGAAGTCGACCCGCTTGCCGGGCCCGTCCACCGCGACGATGTCCACGGCCGAGAACAGCACCAGCAGCACGGTCGGGATGACCACGGTGAGCAGCAGCTGCTCGCCGTTGCGCAGCAGCATCCTGGTCTCGAAGGCGGTCTGGGCGAGCAGCATCCGGCCGACCGGGGCCGCGCCGGGCTTGGGGGAGTAGTCGGTGGTCGTACTCACGAGCGAAGGTCCCGTCCGGTCAGGTCGAGGAAGACGTCTTCGAGGCTGCGGCGCTGAACGGACAGCCGTTCGGGCAGGACGCCGGAGGCCGCGCACCAGCCGGTGACGGTGGCCACCAGCTGCGGGTCGACGGGCGCCTCGACGCGGTAGCTGCCGGGGGCGGTCTCGGCGGCGGTGGCGCCCTCGGGCAGTTCCTTGAGCAGCGGGCCGAGGTCGAGCCCGGGCGGGCCGTCGAAGTGCAGGGCGTTCTCGGCGCCGCCGCGGCACAGCTCCTCGGGGCTTCCGGTGGCGATCACCCGGCCGCGGTCGATGACGGCGACCTGGTCGGCGAGCTGTTCGGCCTCGTCCATGTGGTGGGTGGTGACGACCACGGTGACGCCGTCCCGGCGCAGGTCGCGGACCAGCTCCCAGGTGGCGCGCCGGGCCTGCGGGTCGAGCCCGGCGGTGGGCTCGTCCAGGAAGACCAGCTCGGGGCGGCCGACCACGGCCATGGCCAGGGCGAGCCGCTGCTGCTGGCCGCCGGACAGGCGCCGGTAGGCGGTGCGGCCGCAGGAGCCGAGGCCGAGCCGTTCGACCAGCGCGTCGACGTCCAGCGGGTGGGCGTGCAGCGCGGCGGTGTGACGCAGCATCTCGACGGCGCGCGCGCCCGCGTACACGCCGCCCGACTGGAGCATGACGCCGATCCGGGGGCGCAGCGCGGCGCTCTGCGCGACCGGGTCGAGGCCGAGGACGCGGACGGTGCCGGCGTCGGGGCGGCGGTAGCCCTCGCAGGTCTCGATGGTGGTGGTCTTGCCGGCGCCGTTGGGGCCGAGGACGGCGGTGATCGCGCCGCGTGCGATGGTGAGGTCGAGGCCGTCCACCGCGGGCTTGTCGCCGTAGTGCTTGACCAGCCCGGCGATCTTCACCGCGGGTTCGGAGTGCATACGGGCGAGTGTAAGAGGCCCCGACGCCGGGCCCGGACGGCGCCCTCGGTGATCGTTTTCGCAGGTCAGGTAAGGCTTACCTGCGTGACAGATGACACGAGTGAGGCCTGCATCACGGCTTGTCCTGTCGGAAGTAATTACGCAACACTGGTGTTGTGAAAAACATGCGCGAGCACGCCACGCCCCAGGAGGCCGAGTCGGCCCCCGGGTGCGACGTGCCCGTGACGGCGGCCGAGGTGCTGCTGGAGGGCCACCGCGCCACCCGGGACCGGGTCGCCCGGTCGATCCTCGACCACGGCCCCTCCTCCGCCGCCGACCTGGCGACCCGGCTCGGCCTCACCGCCGCCGCCGTCCGCCGCCACCTGGACGGACTGGCCGCCGCCGGCCTGGTCGAGTCCCGCGAGCAGCGGGTCTACGGCAGCCGTGGCCGGGGCCGTCCGGCCAAGGTCTTCGCCCTCACCGACGGCGGCCGGGACGCCTTCTACCAGGCGTACGACCAGCTCGCCGCCGACGCGCTGCGCTGGATCTCCGACTCGGTCGGCGGCGGCAAGGCGGGCGAGGAGGCGGTCGCCGCCTTCGCCCGGGCCCGGTTCGGCAAGCAGGGCGAGCGGTACCTGGAGCTCCTGCGGCTGGCCGAGGCGGGAGAGCGCACCGAGGCGCTCGCCCAGGCGCTGAGCGCGGACGGGTACGCTGCCACGGTGCGGCGGGTCCCGCCGGCCGTGGCGAAGGCCCCGGCGGGCGCCCAGCTCTGCCAGCACCACTGCCCGGTCGCGCACATCGCCGAGCAGTTCCCGCAGCTCTGCGAGGCGGAGACCGAGGTCTTCTCCCAGCTGCTGGGCACCCATGTGCAACGGCTGGCCACCATCGCCCACGGCGACGGGGTCTGCACCACCTATGTGCCGGCACCCGGTGCCGCATCGTCGCCTGCCCGGCGTTCCGCGGGCCGCGGCTCCGATGCAGTGCCGACTGCCGGTACGTCCACCGAAGATTCAGCGTCCGCGCGTTAGGAAGCTCGCATGACTGACACCGTTTCGCACCCCGAGCTCGAGGGCCTGGGCACCTACGAGTACGGCTGGGCCGACCCGGACACCGCCGGTGCCGCGGCCAAGCGCGGGCTCAGCGAGGACGTCGTCCGCGACATCTCCGCGAAGAAGAACGAGTCCGAGTGGATGCTGAACCTGCGTCTCAAGGGCCTGAAGCTGTTCGGCAAGAAGCCCATGCCGACCTGGGGCTCCGACCTCTCCGGCATCGACTTCGACAACATCAAGTACTTCGTCCGCTCCACCGAGAAGCAGGCCGAGTCCTGGGAGGACCTGCCCGCGGACATCAAGGCCACCTACGACCGGCTGGGCATCCCGGAGGCCGAGAAGCAGCGCCTCGTCGCCGGTGTCGCCGCCCAGTACGAGTCCGAGGTCGTCTACCACCAGATCCGCGAGGACCTGGAGGAGCAGGGCGTCCTCTTCCTGGACACCGACACCGCGCTGCGCGAGCACCCGGAGATCTTCAAGGAGTACTTCGGCACCGTCATCCCGGCCGGCGACAACAAGTTCGCCGCGCTGAACACGGCGGTGTGGTCCGGCGGCTCGTTCATCTACGTGCCCAAGGGCGTCCACGTCGACATCCCGCTCCAGGCCTACTTCCGGATCAACACCGAGAACATGGGCCAGTTCGAGCGGACGCTGATCATCGTCGACGAGGACGCGTACGTCCACTACGTCGAGGGCTGCACCGCGCCGATCTACTCCTCCGACTCGCTGCACTCCGCGGTCGTGGAGATCATCGTCAAGAAGGGCGGCCGCTGCCGCTACACGACCATCCAGAACTGGTCGAACAACGTCTACAACCTGGTCACCAAGCGCGCCGTGGCGTACGAGGGCGCGACCATGGAGTGGGTCGACGGCAACATCGGCTCCAAGGTCACCATGAAGTACCCGGCCGTCTACCTGATGGGCGAGCACGCCAAGGGCGAGACCCTGTCGATCGCCTTCGCGGGCGAGGGCCAGCACCAGGACGCCGGCGCCAAGATGGTGCACATGGCGCCGAACACCTCCTCGAACATCGTCTCCAAGTCGGTGGCGCGCGGCGGCGGCCGGACCTCCTACCGCGGTCTGATCGAGATCGGCGAGGGCTCCAAGGGCGCCAAGTCCAACGTGCTGTGCGACGCGCTGCTGGTGGACACCGTCTCCCGCTCGGACACCTACCCGTACGTGGACGTCCGCGAGGACGACGTGTCCATGGGCCACGAGGCGACGGTCTCCAAGGTCAGCGAGGACCAGCTGTTCTACCTGATGAGCCGGGGCATGACCGAGTTCGAGGCGATGGCGATGATCGTCCGCGGCTTCGTCGAGCCGATCGCGCGCGAGCTGCCGATGGAGTACGCGCTGGAGCTCAACCGGCTGATCGAGCTGCAGATGGAGGGTGCGGTCGGCTGACGTCCAGTCGCTGACCGCCCACCGACTTTTCGAGCTTTTCGAGGAAGAGAGCACTACGACAGCCATGGCTGACGTCAACACCACCACCGGCTCCACCACCGCCGGGTCGATCGAGGTCGGCACCGCCGGCGCCGGCGCCCAGCTCGCCGGCCCCGGCACCGGCCGCGCCACCGTCCAGCAGCCGATCGACGCCCGGGTCGCCGTCAAGCCCTCGTTCGAGGTCGGCGACTTCCCCGTGCCCACCGGCCGCGAGGAGGACTGGCGGTTCACCCCGATGCACCGCCTGGGCGGCCTGCACGACGGCACCGCCGCCGAGGCGGTCAAGGGCGAGGACAAGGTCGAGCTGAGCCTGCCGGACGGCGTCACCGCCGAGACCGTCGGCCGCGACGACGCCCGCCTGGGCAAGGCCGGCAAGCCCGTCGACCGGGTCGCCGCGCAGGCGTTCAGTGCCTTCGAGCAGGCGCTCGTGGTCACCGTCCCCCAGGACGCGGTGCTCACCGGGCCGGTCAAGATCGACGTGCACGGCGAGGGCGGCACCCGCTTCGCCCACGTGGTGGTCGACGTCAAGCCGTTCGCCGAGGCCGTCGTGGTGATCAACCACACCGGTACCGGCACCCGGGCCGCCAACGTCGAGCTGCTCGTCGGCGACGGCGCCAAGCTCACCTTCGTCTCCGTCCAGGACTGGGACCGCAACGCCGTCCACGTCGCCCAGCAGACCGCGCTGGTCGGCCGGGACGCCTCGCTGAAGTCCGTGGTCGTCAGCTTCGGCGGCGACGTCGTCCGGATCCACCCGCGGGTCAACTACGCCGCGCCCGGCGGCGAGGCCGAGCTGTTCGGCCTCTACTTCGCCGACGCCGGCCAGCACCTGGAGCACCGTCTGGTCATCGACCACGACACCCCGCACTGCCGCTCCAACGTGGTCTACAAGGGCGCGCTGCAGGGCCAGGACGCCCACGCCGTCTGGGTCGGCGACGTGCTGATCCGCGCCGCCGCCGAGGGCACCGACACCTACGAGCTCAACCGCAACCTGGTGCTCACCGACGGTGCCCGGGTCGACTCGATCCCCAACCTGGAGATCGAGACCGGCGAGATCGTCGGTGCCGGCCACGCCTCCGCGACCGGCCGCTTCGACGACGAGCAGCTGTTCTACCTGCGGTCCCGCGGCATCCCGGCCGACGAGGCCCGCCGCCTGGTGGTCCGCGGCTTCTTCGCCGAACTCGTCCAGCAGATCGGCGTCGCCGAGATCCAGGACCAGCTGATGGAGAAGATCGAGGCCGAGCTGGAAGCGGCGGTCTGATCCAGATGACCTTCCTCCGTGCCTGCGCGCTGAGCGACCTCCAGGAGGACGTGCCCAAGCGCGTGGACCTCAACGGCGTGCCGGTCTCCGTCGTCCGCACCGACGAGGGGGTGTTCGCGATCAACGACACCTGCTCGCACGCGAACGTCTCGCTCTCCGAGGGCGAGGTCGAGGACTGCATGATCGAGTGCTGGCTGCACGGTTCCAGCTTCGACCTGCGCACCGGCAAGCCCTCCGGCCTGCCCGCCACCAAGCCGGTCGCTGTCTACCCCGTAAAGATCGAAGGGGACGATGTGCTCGTCTCCGTCAACCAGGAGTCCTGAGTACCCATGGCAACGCTTGAAATCCGCGACCTGCACGTCTCCGTCGAGGCCGAGAACGGCCCGCGCGAGATCCTCAAGGGCGTCGACCTGACCGTGAAGCAGGGCGAGACCCACGCGATCATGGGTCCGAACGGCTCCGGCAAGTCCACCCTGGCCTACTCGCTCGCCGGCCACCCCAAGTACACCGTCACCGGCGGCTCGGTGCTGCTGGACGGCGAGGACGTCCTGGAGATGTCCGTCGACGAGCGCGCCAAGGCCGGCGTCTTCCTGGCCATGCAGTACCCGGTCGAGGTCCCGGGCGTCTCGGTGAGCAACTTCCTGCGCACCGCCGCCACCGCCGTCCGCGGCGAGGCCCCCAAGCTGCGTCTGTGGGTGAAGGAGGTCAAGGAGGCGATGGCCGCCCTCCAGATGGACCCGGCCTTCGCCGAGCGCAACGTCAACGAGGGCTTCTCCGGCGGCGAGAAGAAGCGTCACGAGATCCTCCAGCTGGAGCTCCTCAAGCCGAAGATCGCGATCCTCGACGAGACCGACTCCGGCCTGGACGTCGACGCGCTGCGGATCGTCTCCGAGGGCATCAACCGGGTCCGCTCGACCGGCGAGGTCGGCACCCTGCTGGTGACCCACTACACCCGCATCCTGCGGTACATCAAGCCCGACTACGTCCACGTCTTCGCGGGCGGCCGCATCGTCGAGTCCGGCGGTGCCGAGCTGGCCGACAAGCTGGAGAACGAGGGCTACGAGGCATATGTGAAGGGGGGCGCGTCCGCGTGACGCATCCGTTCACGGGTCTGCTCGACACCGACGCGATCCGCAAGGACTTCCCCATCCTGCAGCGCGTGCTGCACGAGGAGAAGCCGCTCGTCTACCTGGACAACGCGGCCACCTCGCAGAAGCCGCGCCAGGTGCTGGAAGCCCTGACCGCCTACTACGAGCGGCACAACGCCAACGTCCACCGCGGCGTGCACGTGCTCGCCGAAGAGGCCACGGCGCTCTACGAGGGCGCGCGGGACAAGGTCGCGGCCTTCGTCAACGCGCCCAGCCGCAACGAGGTGATCTTCACCAAGAACGCCTCCGAGTCGCTCAACCTCGTTGCCAACATGCTCGGTTGGGCCGACGAACCGTACCGGGTGGACGCCGACTCCGAGATCGTCATCACGGAGATGGAGCACCACTCCAACATCGTTCCGTGGCAGCTGCTGTCGCAGCGCACCGGCGCGAAGCTGAAGTGGTTCGGGCTCACCGACGAGGGCCGGCTCGACCTCTCCGACATCGACGAGCTGATCACCGAGAAGACCAAGGTGGTCTCCTTCACCCTGGTCTCCAACCTGCTCGGCACCGTCAACCCGGTCGAGACGATCGTCCGCAAGGCCCAGTCGGTCGGCGCGCTGGTCGTCATCGACGCCTCGCAGGCCGCCCCGCACATGGTGCTGGACGTCCAGGCGCTGGAAGCCGACTTTGTCGCCTTCACCGGTCACAAGATGCTCGCCCCGACCGGCATCGGCGTGCTCTGGGGCCGCCAGGAGCTGCTGGAGGACCTCCCGCCGTTCCTCGGCGGCGGCGAGATGATCGAGACCGTCACCATGGGCTCGTCCACCTACGCCCCGGCGCCGCACAAGTTCGAGGCCGGCACCCCGCCGATCGCCCAGGCGGTCGGGCTCGGCGCGGCCATCGACTACCTGTCGGACATCGGCATGGAGAAGATCGCCGCGCACGAGCACGCGATCACCGCGTACGCGGTCGAGCGCCTGCTGGAGGTCCCGGACCTGCGGATCATCGGCCCGCGCACGGCCGTCGACCGCGGCGCCGCGATCTCCTTCACCCTCGGCGACATCCACCCGCACGACGTGGGCCAGGTGCTGGACGAGCAGGGCATCGCCGTGCGCGTCGGCCACCACTGCGCGCGGCCGGTCTGCCTGCGGTACGGAATTCCGGCGACCACGCGGGCGTCGTTCTACCTGTACTCGACGCCGGGCGAGGTCGACGCACTGATCGACGGCCTGCACCACGTCCGGAACTTCTTCGGCTGACGGGACAGGGCAGGACATGAAGCTCGACTCGATGTACCAGGACATCATCCTGGACCACTACCGCAACCCCCACGGCAAGGGGCTGCGGGACGGCGACGCCGAGGTGCACCACGTCAACCCGACCTGCGGTGACGAGATCACCCTGCGGGTGCGGCTCGACGGCTCGACGGTCGCCGACGTCTCGTACGAGTCCCAGGGCTGCTCGATCAGCCAGGCCAGCGCCTCGGTGCTGAACGACCTGGTCGTGGGCAAGACCGTCGGCGAGGCGCAGACCGTCCAGGAGGCCTTCCTGGAGCTGATGCAGAGCAAGGGCCAGGGCGAGGGAGACGAGGAGGTGCTGGAGGACGCGGTCGCGTTCGCCGGCGTCTCCAAGTACCCCGCCCGGGTCAAGTGCGCCCTGCTCAGCTGGATGGCCTGGAAGGACGCCACCGCCCAGGCGCTCGCCCAGCACCCCGCCGTGAACGACTGATCCGCAGAGGAGGACAGACCATGAGTGACGAAACCCCCTCCGCTGCGGAGGACCAGCCGAACGGCGTCGTCATCGTCGGCACCACCGCCGGCACCGTGTCCGTGGAGGACCTGACCGAGGCCCTGATGGACGTCGTCGACCCCGAACTGGGCATCGACGTCGTCAACCTGGGCCTGATCTACGGCATCCACATCGACGAGTCCGACGTGGCCACCATCGACATGACGCTCACCTCGGCGGCCTGCCCGCTGACCGACGTCATCGAGGACCAGGCCAAGACCGCCACCGACGGCCTGGTCCAGGACCTGCGCATCAACTGGGTCTGGATGCCGCCGTGGGGCCCCGACAAGATCACCGACGACGGCCGCGACCAGCTCCGCGCCCTGGGCTTCAACGTCTGACGGACGGCCTTTTCGTCAACCTGCTGCCGTGCGACTCCTTCTTTCCGGGGGATTCGTGCGGCAGCGGTGTTTCTGCGCCTCAGTGGGTGATGGCCTCGCTGTGACCGGAACAGGGGAAGGGTGTTCCGGCCGAGAGGAGGGCGCCGCGCTCGACGGCCCCGCGTAGGACGGTGGCGAAGTCCTGGGGCAGGAGGTTGATTGCGTCGAGCGCCTCGGTGGTGAGGGGGATCTCCTCCAGGAGGTACTCGCCTCGGCCTTCCTGGCTGAACTCGGGCCCGGTGCGGTCCTCGAAGCTCCACTTCTCGATGGTGGCGAGGTAGAAGTCCTGGCGCTCGTCGGCGGTCTCGATGGTGTGGAGGAGGCTGACGACCTGGGCCTCTCCGGCGATCTCCTCGCGAACCTCCCGCAGCAGGGCGTCCTCGGGGCTGGCGTCGGTCGGTTCGATCTTGCCACCGACGATCACCCAGTACGGGTCGATGCCGGGGCGGATGCGCTTGATCAGCAGCGTGGTGTCGTTCGGGGTGAGGAGGACGGCGCGGACGCGGTGCTGCATGGTGGCCTGCTTCCTGTTCGGTGGGACGGGCGGGTCAGTGGAGGAGCCAGCCGCCGTCGACGTGCAACGACTGGCCGGTGATGAAGGACGCGCTGGGGCAGGCGAGGAAGGCGACCGCGGCGGCGACGTCCTCGGGGCGGATCTGGTCCTCGGGCCGGGCGCGGTGGTGGGCGGGCAGGTCGTTCTCCGCCTCGACCTGGATGGCTCCGGGTACGACAGTGTCCACGGCGATGTCCGCCCACGTCGTCTTGCCGTGCGGCTCCAGGTCGACGCCCCAGACAACGGCCAAGCGGTCGACCAGAGCCAAGCCGCGGCCGGACTCTGCGTCGTGGGCGGCGCCGATCAGGACCGGCAGGGCGCGGGATCCGTCTCGGACGGAGATCCGTACGGCCTGGCCCGCCCGGTTGGTCACCCGGTGATACTGACCCGGATGGCGGTCAGGCAACCGGTCTTGGCGGCGTTGGAGACCAGCTCCGTGACGATCAGCTCGGCGTCGTCGGTCAGGTGGGGCAGGTTCCACTCGGTGAGCTTGGCGCGGACCATGCGACGGGCAGCGAGGGCCGATGCCGGGGTGTAGGGCAGCCGCAGGGTCGCCGGGCTCGACGGAACGTGGGCGAGCGCAGGGCGCTGGTGATGGAGCGTCAACATGTGCCCACTGTCGTGGAGTTCTCACCGTCCGTGAACGGACGGCGTGTATCACTTCCCGAAGTCGTACCGGCGCCGGGTGATACGCCGCGTATCACTCCTCAATTGATGATCACGGATGTTCCGAGGATCGATGAGAGCTTGCGCAGCTTGGCCGTAGTTGCGCTGCCCGCGCTCGCCTTCTGCGCGATCACCCCGGGCAATCCCTGATGACGAGCCCAACCGGGCGCGGCCGAGCAGACTTCAAGCAGGGTGTCGAGAGCGGTGTCGGACTGCCGGGTCTCGGCTTGTGCGAGCGCCACGTCCAGCATCATCCGGTTGCGCGCCGACGGGGTGAGCGAGCTCATGTCGCCGATCGACTGGAACAGGCTGAGCGCCCTCCCCGGCCGACCGGTCGAGACGGAGATTCCGATCGCCTGTGCGGTGACCGTTACCGGTCCGAACGCCGTACCGTTCACCATCACGTCCCGGCCCATCCGGGCCGCCACCGCAAGCCCCTGCGACAGCAGGTCGTCGGCGCCGTCCACGTTCCCCCGGCGGGCAGCAACGACGGCCGCGAAGGTCACGTGCCATCCGTAGGTGGCGAGCATTCCGAGATCTCGATCCCCGTACCTCGGCTCGATGGACTCGTACGATGTGCGGGCGGTCTCGTCCGCCTGGTCGAGCCGGGCATCCCGCACGTAGATCCACGACCGGCCGGACGCGACCATGGCCGAGCGGACGGTGTCCCCGGTGCGGTCGGCCTGGTGTTGCGCGTGCCCGATCCCGGCGTACGCGAGATCGCGGGCGCCGAACTGGTTCGCCACGTAGGCGGCGAGCCGATAGGCGTCCGCGAGGATGCCCGCCGCGGCACTCTCCTGGTCGACCGGAGCGGCCTTCAGCGCGGCGGCGGCTTCGCGCAGCGCTGGGGCGACGCGCACTCCTGCGCCCACGTAGTCGCCGGAGCGGTAGGTCTCCCACGCGGCGGCGAGTCCGGCCGCCAGTTCGGCAGGGGGTGGGGGTTGCACATCGACGCCGACACCTGCGGCGGTGTCGTGGACGGTGCGGGACAGCTCGCGCATCATCGCCCGGTCGGCGCCGTGCATCGCGCGGCGGGGGGCCTGTTGGCCCAGGATCACCGACACGTCGGTGTGCAGCGCGGCCGAGATTCGCAGCAGCGTCTGGAGGCTGCCGCCCAGGTTGCGTTCCGCCTTGCGGATCGTTGCTACGGACAGGCCCGATGCTTCGGCAAGCTGTTCCTGCGTCATGTCCGGTCCGCGCAGGAGCTTGATGCGCTCGCCTGTGGTGCAGTCGGTCCACTGCGTCATCCTGGTCCCCCTTCGGGAGCACGGCCGTACTCGGAAGGTACCCGCTCCCCTGGGCGGGCGGGGGCGCTTCGGTTCCGTGGATCTTGCGTCAACCTGCTGTCGCGATTCCTCCCTTCGGGGAGAAGATCCGTGGGGCGGCGGTATATCTGCCGACGGGCGGCCGGCGGCACGGGTACGCGCGGACCGGGGCGCCGTACTACCTGCTGGTGGACCGGGATCCGCGGCAGCCTGGCGTCACCTTGTTCGGCGAGCCGAATAAGGCCGAGGGGGGTACGAGGTACTGGGGGAGTGGAAGTTCGGCGAAACCGTCCGGTTGCCGAAGCCCTTCGACGTCGAGGTCGGTACCGACAAATGGAAGCCTTGGGAGTGGAGGCGAAACGCCGCTGCCCGGGACCTCGGAGGAAGTCCCGGGCAGCGGCGTTCTTCGTACGTGGGGTCAGGCCGGCTTGGGTTTGCGGGCGACGGCGATGGCCAGGGCCGCACAGAGGGCGGCGGCGACGGCGGCGAAGCCGCTGACGGCGGGGAGGAGGCCGTAATGCTGGACCAGGGCGCCGACGATCACGATGGGGAGGGAGCTGCCGAGGTAGACGATGATCCACAGGGAGCTCAGTTCGGAGCCTCGGCGTTCCGGGTTCATCGCGGCGACGGCGGTGGTGAACAGGGAGCGGAAGGACACGCCCTGGCAGATGCCGCCGAGGACGCTGCCGATGAACAGCAGCGCCGGGGTCTCGGTGTACTGGGCGGCGACGACCAGGGCGAGGCCGGCGGCCAGGCCGGCCATGCCGAGGGCGATGACCAGGCGGTCGGAGGTGGGCGGGACGAGGAGCTGGGCCAGTGCGGACGAGCCGAGCAGCAGGGCTGCCACGATCGCGCCGGTCAGGTGCGAGGAGGTGTGCAGCAGCTTGGCCGAGAAGGCCGGGGCGAGCGCCAGGTAGACGCCGAACACCGCGTACGAGATGAAGCCGGCCGAGGCGGCGAGCAGGAACTCGCGGCGGCCGGTGCGGGGCAGGGCGAGCCGGCGCGGGCGCAGGTGGGCCGGGGTGGTGATGCGGGGCGGGGTGGCCGGCGGGCGGTTGCGGCCGGGCATCCGCGGGTGGACGAGGGCCAGTGGCACGCAGAGCGCCAGCAGGGCGATGGCGTGCAGCAGGAAGGGCGTCAGCAGCGGGTCCGCGCCGTTGGCGAGCAGGGCGCCGACCACCGGGCCGAGCGCGACGCCGCCGGCGGAACAGGCCAGGGTGAGTTTGGCGGCGAGCGTCGGGTGGTCGGGCAGCAGGTCGCCGAGGGCGGCCCCGGCGGCGCCGGTGGAGAGGCCGACGGCGATGCCCTGGACGGCCCGGCCGACGGCGAGCTGCCAGAAGCTGCCCGAGGTGGCGAACACGACGTCGCCGGCGGCGGCCAGGGCGACGGCGGGCAGGATCAGGGCGCGGCGGCCGAGGTGGTCGGACCAGTGGCCGACCACGGCGAGCACGGGGACCAGCGCGAACACGTAGATCGTGAAGAGGATCGTGGTGTCGAGCGGGCCGAGGCCGAGGCGCTGCTGGAGGAGCGGGTAGATCGGCGTCGCCAGGTTGGCACCGATCAGCATCAGCAGCAGGGCGGCGGCGACGAGGCCGACGCGGACACCGCGCAGCGCGTTCCAGCGGCTGACCGCGGCGAGCTGGAGCTGGGCGCGGGGCGCGAGCTCCAGGGGAAGCAGGGCCTCCGAGAGTCGGCGTCCGTCGAGCTGCGCGGTGCGCAGGCCGGAGCCGGCGGGGGAGAGGTCCGCCATGTAAGGGATCTCCTGTGGCAGGGCACCACCGGGTCGGCGGGGTGTGCCGGCGCGCCCGTCCTGAGGCGCTGTGGTGGTGGCCGCGGTGCGGGGCTCCCTGGTGGAGCGGGTGAGCTGAGTGGGCCCCTCCTGCCCGGTGTCGGGCGGGGAGGGCGAAGGGCTTCATTGCCCGGTGGCCCGCGCGGGGTGTGCACGGTGCCAATGCGAAGGATAAAGGGTGGGCGCACGGTTGCGGCGCGCGCCCCTTGAGGCCGGGCATCGGGGGTGCCCGGCCTATACGCTGAGGTGGTGGATCGGGACGCTGAGCTGATAGGCGGACCGCTGGCTGAGGGAGAACGCGCAACGATGGCCGGACGACGTCGGAAGAACGCCGGGGCTTCGCCGGGGGAGAGTGCGGCCGAGCCGGTTCTGCCCGCCGACCTGGAGCTCCAGGACCTTTACGGGGCGTTCGCCGCGCACGCGCTGGACGACGAGGACCTGGACGACGCGGCGGTCCTGGTACCGCCGGTGAAGCTGCCCGCCGAGGAGGAGCTGGCCGCCCTGGCGAAGGCCGTGCCGATGTTCGGGTACGCGCTGGCGCTGGCCCGCTGGGCAGCCCCGCACCGGGTGGTGGACGAGTTCGGCGACCTGGTGGAGGGGGACCGGGCGCCGGCGGCGCAGCTGCTGGGCCTGGCCCCCGCCGAGGGGGAGGTGCCGGAGGAGGCGGAGGTCGAGGCGATGCGGGCCTGGTCGCTGGCCTGCGACCTGGACCTGGTGGAGATCGGGACGACGGCGGCCGGTGAGCACGTCGCCGTGCCGGGCCCGGATCTGGAGCCCGCCGAGGAGGGTGACCCGGAGACCGTCCTGGAGCTGTGGCTGACGGCCGCCGGGATCGTCCGGGAGCTGGCCGTGGAGGCCGACTCGCTGCCGGAGGAGGAGGCCGCGCGGGCCGCCGAGGGCGGGGAGGCCGGAGAGGTCGGGGAGGCCGAGGAGGAGGGCGAGGACGCCCTGAGCGAGGTCGAGGAGGCCCGGGACGCCGCCGCAGAGCTGCTGGACGAGGCGTTGCAGGTGCTGTACGAGACCACCGCCTTCGCCGATCCGGGCAACGAGACCGTGCCGCTGGGTGTGCTGGCCGCGCTGCTGGTGGTGCCGGAGGGCGAGGAGCCGAGCGAGGAGCTGCTGGGCGACATCACCGATGTGATGGTCGCACTGGACCCGATGCTGGGCGACCTGGCCGAGCTGGGCCTGCTGGAGTACCGGCCGATCGACCCGGAGCTGTTCGACGAGGAGGAGGGCCCGGAGAGCGAGGAGCCCGCCCTCGTCGGCGAGGCGCCGCTGGACGAGGAGGAGTCGGCGCGCTTCGGGCTCGTCCGGCTCACCCCGCTCGGCCAGTACGGCATCCGGCAGTGGCTGCTGGAGGACGGCTACGACGCGCCGCTGGTCGGCGAGCTGGCCCAGGGCGACGCGGTCGAACTGCTGCGCGCGGTGTGCGAGGCCGCCAACGTGCTGCCGGAGGAGGAGCTGCGGGTCTGGATCACCGGCCGGGAGCCGGTGGCGGCGGCGCGCGAGCTGCTGGCGGCGGCGCGCGGCGACGACGCGTACGCCCCGATGCGGCGGATGCTCGGCGTCTCGGCGCTGAACATGCTGGGCACGGCCGCCGAGCCGGCCGTGCGCGACGTGCTGGACGACCCCGAGCTGGGCGGCGCCGCCCGGGCCTGGCTGACCTCGAAGGGAGCGACGGACGTGCCGGTGCCGGAGCGGACGATGGCGCTGTGGACGGTGGTCGACACCTTCGCCGCCCAGCTGCTGGACAGCGGCGGCGACGCCGAGCTGCTGCGCGAGCTGATCGCGGACCTGCCGGTGACCGGCAACCCGGCGTCCTACTTCGGCGAGCTCTGGCGGGTCGACCACCCGTACACGGCGGACGTCCTGGAGGCCGTCGGGGAGTTGCACCTGGACCGGGCGGTGGCCAAGGAGGCACGCAAGGCGGCCTTCAAGGCGCGGTCCAAGGGCTGACGGGACGACGGGGGGCTTCGACGCTCCGGCGTCGAGGGGTTGACGGGCCGTCGGGTCAGGGGAGATCCAGGGAGCCGTCCTCGGCGAAGGGGAAGAACGGGTTGTGCGCCAGCTCCCAGAGGTGGCCGTCCGGGTCCTCGAAGTAGCCGGAGTAGCCGCCCCAGCTGGTCGGGACCGGCGGCTTGACCACCACGGCGCCGGCCTCGACGGCCGTCTTCAACGCGGCGTCCACCAGCGCGGGGGACTCCAGGTTCACCGCGAGGGTGACGCCGCGGAAGGCGGGCTCGCCGGTGGCGGGCACGCCCGCGTCGGCGGCCAGCTCCTCGGTGGGGAAGAGGCCGAGCGCCGAGTCGGCGGTGCGGAACCAGACGATCTCCGGGCTGGAGGCGGAGGACCGCCGCCAGCCCAGGTCTTCGTAGAAGCGGGCGCTGCGGTCGAGGTCGGAGACCCCGAGGGTGACGATGCTGATTCGGGCCGGGAAGCTGCTGTCTGCTGTCATGCCGCCAGGGTAGGGAGGGCGGCTGACAACCGCGCGTCCTGACACGGTCCGTGCCGGTCGGCGACCGCGCGTCCCGACACGGCCCGTGCCCGTTGGCGGCCGGGCGTCCCGACGCGGCCTGCGCCGGTGCCCGGCACCCGAGCTGATGACCCGGCAGGTCCCGGGCACTAAGGTGGCGTCGGCGGTGCGGGCGCGAGGACTCGGGGGTGCGGCACAGGATGATGCGGGAGAGCGGCGGCAGGCCCCCGGAGTGGAACGTCGGGCGGGCAGACCATTCGGGCGTCCGGGACGCGAGGAGCAAGGAGGAGCGTCTCGCCGCGGTGGAGGACTTCTCCCGCCGCACGGTGGCCGCGGCCGACTTCCCGGTGTACGGCGTCGTCGCGGGGCTGTCGTGCGGGGGCGGCGCGACGGGCGGTTGGGGCGAGGCGCTGGCCGCCTTCGAGACCTCCGGCGGCGAACTCGCGTGGGTCGAGGTGCAGTCCGGCGACTGGAGCTCGGTGGCCGGCCCGTACGTCAGCGTGCGCACCTACCGGCCGGGCGCGGAGCACGGCGAGGACCTGCCTGAGCTGGAGGACGTGGTCGAGGACGAGCGGGACCGGGTCTACGACCACCTGGGGGTCGACGAGGGCGACGGGCCGGGCCGGGTGCGGGCGCTGCGCGAGTGGATCACCGTGGACGGCGAGCCGTACCCGGTGGAGGTGCACGAGGACCGGCCGGTGCTCTGGCCGGGCGCGTCGGCCGCCGACGGGGCCGCACCGGTCTGGGCCGGGCGGCTGCGGATCGGCGGGCTGACCGTGACGGTGTGCGGGCGTGGGGTGCCGCCCGGCGGCGTGGAGCTCGGCGGGATCGCGGACTTCGAGCCGTACCTGCGCGGCCGGGCCGAGCTGCTGGGCGAGTTGGCCGCCCGGCGGGCCCGGCAGGTCCCGGTGGAGGAACGTGAACTGCCGCCCACCGTCGGGCTGGAGGCGCACCGGGAGCTGATCGCGCTGAGCGTCGCCGCGTCCGCCGCCGTCGAGGCGCAGGTCCGGGCCGGGCGGACGCCGCGGCGCCCGCGCGGGGACGCCTACGAGGTGCGCTGGGAGGTGGCGGTGCGCCAGCAGATGCGGCTCGCCACCGAGACCCGGGAGGAGGCGGTGACGGCGCTGACCGCGATGGTCAACCACCTCAACCGGCTTGCACGGCACACGCATTGGCTGATCGGCACGCCGGAGGGCGGGGCGGCCGTCGAGGAGGTCGTCCGGTACACGGTGTTCGCCAGCGAGGTGGCGAGCCTGCCGGCGCAGCGGGCCTGGGAGCAGCTCTGGCGGGAGCGGCGGGGCGGCGGGCCGGAGGTCTGGGAGGAGCACCGGCTCGCCGAGCAGCTGTGGCTGTCGGCCTGGGAGCAGTGGCGGACGGCGCGGTCAGGGTGACCCTCGGCAGGGCGGCGTAAGGCAAAGCGGAGGTCATGTGTCGGTCATCGGTTGGCAAATGGCCGCCTGGGCGTGAGGTGGGCGTCATGCCGGGTTCATCCCCGCGGCGGAGTCTGCTGGGCGTCGACGCCCCGTCTCGACGCCCCGCCCGCCGGGCACCGGGCCCGCCCCCGGTCCGGCGGCCGATTCCTCAGGAGTTGCTGCCATGTCGCTGTCCCGCCGGGACTTCGTCAACCGTTCCACCCTCGTCGGGGCCGGCGTGCTGATCGCCGGCAGCGCGGAGGCGCTGGCCAGCGCTCCGGGCGCGATCGCCGCCCCGGCCGGCGGCGAGCTGCCGGCCGCGTCCGCGGCGGGTGACACCGGTGTCGTGCGCGCCGCCGTCGGCTACGGCCCGCTGGTGCAGGACCCGGCCGGGCTGTTGTCGCTGCCCAAGGGCTTCTCGTACAAGGTCGTCAACCGCGCCGGTGTCACCCGGCTGCGCACCGGCGAGTTCACCCCGAGCAACCACGACGGCACCTCCGCCTTCGAGGACGAGCGCGGCGGCAACCTGCTGGTCGTCAACCACGAGCTGTCCGGTTCCCGCGCCAAATGGCCGTACCCGGTGCCGCTGACCGAGGGCCACGTCTACGACCCGGGCGCGGCCGGCGGCTGCACCATCGTGCACGCCAAGCGGAACGGTTCGGTCGAGCAGTGGGTCGGCATCGCCGGCACCTCCACCAACTGCGCGGGCGGCGTGACCCCGTGGGGCACCTGGCTGTCCGGCGAGGAGACCGAGGACAAGGCCGGCAAGAACGGCTTCACCAAGGACCACGGGTACATCTTCGAGGTCGACCCGTTCGACGACGACTACAACCGCGACCCGCAGCCGGTGAAGGCCTTCGGCCGGTACGCGCACGAGGCCGTCGTGGTGGACCCGAAGCGCGGCCACGTCTACCTGACCGAGGACGCCTCGAACCCCAACGGCCTGCTGTTCCGCTGGACTCCGCCGGCCGGCTTCAAGCACGGCCGCTACAAGCTGCGCGCGCTGGCCGCCGACGCGGGCGTGCTGGAGGCCTTCAAGGTCTTCGACTCCCAGGGCAAGTTCGTCGACGACCTCTCCCGCGCCACCAAGGTCGGCACCACCTACGGCGCGGACTGGGTCAAGGTTCAGGACCGCGACGCCAGGACCGTCTCGGTCCGCAAGCAGTTCAAGGACGGCGAGGTCACCCGCGCCCGCAAGCTGGAGGGCATGTGGTGGGGTGACGGCGGCTTCTACTTCGTCTCCAGCTTCGCCCGCTCGGAGAGCCCGGTGCAGCACGACGGCCAGGTCTGGTTCTACAACCCGACCCGCCGCACCATCACCCTGAAGGTGCTGCTCGGCGTCAACACCGACGTCTGGGGCGACCACGACAACTTCGACGGCCCGGACAACATCACCGTCTCGCCGTACGGCGGCATCGTGATCGCCGAGGACGGCGAGGGCGTGTCGCACCTGTTCGGCGCCACCGAGGACGGGCTGACCTACTCCGTCGCCCGCAACGAGCTGAACATCGGCACCGCCGAGAACCCGGAGTTCAGCGAGTTCACCGGGGTGACCTTCTCGGACGACGGCAAGACCCTCTTCGCCAACATCCAGACCCCGGGCATCCAGCTGGCCATCACCGGCCCGTGGCACCGGCTGAACGAGCACAAGCGCGGCCAGGGCTACGGCGAGTGACGTAGCGCGCGTCGAGGGGGCTGCCCGCGGTCATTCGTCCGCGGGCAGCCTCAGTTGCAGCATCGCCAGCAGGCGCTGCTGCGGCTGGGAGAGGTCGATGCCGGTCAACTGCTCGGCGCGGCGCACCCGGTAGCGCAGGGTGTTGGGGTGGATGTGCAGGGCGTCCGCGGCGACCCGGACCTCGCCGAGCGCGTCCAGCCAGGCCAGCACCGACTCGGCGAGCCGGGTGCCGTGCCGGCGGTCGTACGCGGCGAGCGCGGTGAGCCGGGGGTCGCGCAGGCCGGAGCGCTCCTGGAGCAGTGCGAGCATCTCGCTGACCAGCACCTCGGCCTGGACGTCGATCAGCGCCGCCACGTCGAGGTCCACCCCGCCGCGGCCCATCGCGTCCAGGATGCGGTCCGCCTGCGCGCGGGAGTCCGGCACCTGGGCCAGGCCGTCCACGGTCGAGCCGATAGCGGCGCGCAGCGGGACGCCGAGGTGCTCCCGGGCGGCCGCCACCACCTCGTCCGCCCAGCCGCGCACGGTGGCCATCGGCAGGCCGGGCGGGAGTTCGGGCAGCAGCACGTACACCCGGGACTCGATCGGGGCGAGCAGCGCGGTGCGGTGCCGGGCGGCGGTGTGCACCGAGATCAGGCCGGTGACGTCGGAGCGGTGCAGCGCCTCGGTGGTGTGCGCGCTGTAGGCGAGCACGGTGGCCGGGCGCCGCAGGTCCAGCCCCAGGTGGGTGGCGAGCGACTGCGGGCCGGTGGAGCCCTCCAGCAGGCCGGTGAGCAGCGTCCGGGTGAGCCGCGTGTCGGCGGACAACTCGCGTCGTCGGCGCACCAGTTGGGCGGCGGCCACCCGGGCGGCGCCGACCAGGGACTGATCGGCGAGCGGCGCCAGCGGCTGCGCACCCTCCTGCACCCAGATGGTGCCGAGCGGCTGCGCCCCGGCTCGGATGCCGATCGCCAGGCGGCGGCGCAGGCCGAGTTCGGGGTGCGGTTCGACCGCGATCGGGGCGTCCGAGGTGCGCAGGTGCTGGAAGATGCCCCACTCGCGGAGCTTGGACAGGTACGGCTCGGGGCCCTGCCAGCCGAGGATGGAGAGCCGGCGCAGGTCGTCGACCTCGTCCGAGTCGGAGGAGCGGGAGTACGCCAGCACCCGGCTGGAGGTGTCCTCGATCGACACGATGCCGTTGGTGAGCACGGCGACGGTCTGGGCGAGGGAGAAGAGGTCGCCCGCGTTGGGTTCGGGGGCGCCGGGGGTGTCCGGGGCGTCCGGGCCGGCGATGATCGCGCGGGCCAGCGAGTCGAGGTGCTCCCAGCGGGTCTCGCGGCGGACCGAGAGCAGGGCGACGCCCGCCTCGGTGGCGGCCTCGCGCAGTGCGTCCGCCTGGCCGGGGCCGTCCAGTTTGACCGCGACCGCTGCGGCGCCGGCCCGTCCGGCGGCGCGCAGGGCGGGGAGGGCGGCGCGGCCGCGGGCGCCGATCGCGAGGACGAGTTCGCCGGGGGCGGCGGTCGGCGGGTCCTCCGGGTCGAGGATCGCGACGTCGCGGACCGGGACGTCCAGGCCCTGCGGGGCGGCCTGGAGTTCGACCAGGGGTTCGCCGAGGGACATCAGCAGCTGGCGGAGCGGGAGGCCGGAGGTGGGCGGCGGGCCGGGGGTGGCGGGGAGGCCGGGGGTCGTCATCGGGCCTCCTTCATCCGCTCGGACAATGCCGTGTGGTTGATTTTAGCCGGGCGGACAGAGTCGTGGCCCGGCTTTCGTGAATAGTTGACTCTGACTATTCAGGAGTGGATAGTCAGTACTGACCAAGAGATGAGGACGTCTCGTGGCGAAGCGACGCAAGGTGTCGAACCCGCTGGCCCTGGCGGTCCTGGCCGAACTCGTGGCCGGGCCGATGCACCCGTACGAGATGGGGCGCAGGCTCAAGGAGCACGGCAAGGACCGCAACATCAAGTACAACCGCAGCTCGCTGTACATGGTCGTGGAGCAGCTGCGGAAGGCCGGGTTCGTCGCCGAACAGGAGACCGTCCGCGACACCCAGCGACCGGAGCGCACCGTCTACGCCGTCACCCCCGAGGGCCGGGCGGAGCTCACCGACTGGATGCGCGAACTCGTCGCCGAACCGCAGCACGAGTACCCCGCGTTCGGGGTCGCGCTGTCGCTGCTCATGGTGGTCCCGCCGGCCGAGGCCGTGGAACTGCTGGAACAGCGGCGGGCCGCGCTGGCCGCCGAGGTGGCGGGCATCCGGGCGGCCCTGCGGAAGGCCTCGGACGACGGCGTGGACTGGATCTTCCTGATCGAGGAGGAACACCGGGTCGGCGCGCTGGAGGCCGAGGGCCGCTTCGTCGAGCACCTCGTCGGTCGACTCAAGGAGCCGGAGTTCATCCGGACCTGGCACGAGACCTTCGGGAGTCTGGAATGAGTACGAGCAACGGGGAGAAGAGGGCCCTCGTCATCGGCGGCGGGATCGCCGGGCCGGTGACGGCACTGGCCCTGCGCAGGGCCGGCGTCGAAGCCGTCGTCTTCGAGGCCTACGAGTCCTCCGCCGAGGGCATCGGCGGCACCTTCATGATCGCCCCCAACGGGCTCGACGCCCTGGCGACCGTCGGGCTCGGGGCGGAGGTCGGCGCCATCGGGCAGCCCATCGGCCCGATGCTGATCGAGGACGGCCGGGGCGGCGTGCTGGCCGAGTTCGCCGGCCTCCCGGACCTGCCGCCCGGCCGGGTCATGCGCCGCGCCGAACTGTACGAGGTGCTCCAGCGGCGGCTGCGCGAGAGCGGCATCGAAGTCCGCCACGGCAAACGGCTGGTCGGCGCCGAGGAGGGCGCCGACGGCATCACCGCCCGCTTCGCCGACGGCGACACCGCCACCGGCGACCTGCTGATCGGCACCGACGGCACCCGCTCCACCGTCCGCACCCTGATCGACCCGGACGCCCCCGGCGCGCGGTACACCGGCCTGCTCGGCGTCGGCGGCTACAGCCCGCACCGGCTGCCGGGCCGGGCCGGACGCGGCGAGACCATGCACTTCGCCAACGGCGCCCGCGCCTTCTTCGGCTACTGGGGACTGCCGGACGGCGCCGGGACGGCCTGGTTCAGCAACATCCCGCAGCCCGAACAGCTGACCGCCGAGCAGGCCCGCGCCGTCAGCCCGGAGCAGTGGCTGCGCCGGGTCCGGGACCTGCACGCCGACGACCTGCCCGCCCGGGACGTGCTGCGCGAAGCCGCCGCCGACACCGTCGAGGTCTTCCCGCGGCTGGAGATCATGCCGTCCGTCCCGCACTGGTACCGCGGCCGGATGGTGCTGGTCGGCGACAGCGCGCACGCCCCCTCCAACAGCTCCGGCCAGGGCGTCTCGCTGGCCGTCGAGAGCGCCGTCGAACTCGCCCGCTGCCTGCGGGACCTGCCCGACCACACCGCCGCCTTCGCCGCCTACGAGGCGCTGCGCCGGCCCCGGGTCGAGAAGATCGCGGCCGACGCGGCGCGCACCAACAACCAGAAGTCCTCCGGGCCGGTCGGCCGGGCGCTGTTCCGGCTGCTCGCGCCGATCGCGATGCGGACCTTCCTGAGCCCGGAGAAGATGCTCCGCCCGGTGCACGGCCACCGGATCGACTGGGACCGGCCGGTGCTCCCGGTGGCCTCCGGCGCGACGGGCCGTCAACGGCGCGCCGTGACCGCGCCGTGACTGCGCCGTGACCCCTTCGTCGGGCCGGACAACGCCGTACGGGGGAATTTAGCCTTCCGGCCAATCAAGTGGCCCCAGGGGCAGGAATAGCGTTCGTGCTGTGGCCGACGTGCGACCCGCGTCGGCATCCCCCCGCATCAACGAAGGAGAGCGTGCGCTCTATGGACGCTGTGACCCAGGTCCCCGCGCCGGTGAACGAGCCGGTCCACAGCTACGCCCCGGGCAGCCCGGAACGGGCCCGTCTGGAGGCCAAGCTGAAGGAGCTGGGCGGCCAGGAGCCGGTCCAGCTGACCATGACGATCAACGGTGAGCGCCGCATGGGCGGCGGCACCGAGATCCACGTCGTCCAGCCGCACAACCACGCGGCGAGGCTCGGCACCCTGCGCAACGCCACCCAGGCCGACGCGCAGGAGGCCATCGACACTGCCCTGGCCGCGGCCCCGGCCTGGCAGGCGCTCTCCTTCGACTCCCGCGCCGCGATCTTCCTCAAGGCCGCCGACCTGCTGGCCGGCCCCTGGCGCGAGACCCTGGCCGCCGCCACCATGCTCGGCCAGTCCAAGACCGCCCAGCAGGCCGAGATCGACACGCCCTGCGAGCTGGTCGACTTCCTGCGCTTCAACGTGCACTTCGCCCGCCAGATCATGGCCGAGCAGCCGATCTCCTCGGACGGCGTGTGGAACCGCAGCGACCACCGCCCGCTCGAGGGCTTCGTCTACGCGATCACCCCGTTCAACTTCACCGCGATCGCCGGCAACCTGCCGACCGCGCCCGCGCTGATGGGCAACGTGGTGCTCTGGAAGCCGTCCCCGACCCAGCAGTACTCCGCGCACCTGCTGATGCAGCTGCTGGAGGAGGCCGGCCTGCCCAAGGGCGTCATCAACATGGTGACCGGCGACGGCCTGGACGTCTCCGCCGTGGCGCTCAAGCACCCGGCGCTGGCCGGCATCCACTTCACCGGCTCCACCGCCACCTTCCAGCACCTGTGGCGCTCCGTCGGCGAGAACATCGCCGGCTACCGCACCTACCCGCGGATCGTCGGCGAGACCGGCGGCAAGGACTTCCTGGTCGCCCACCCGTCCGCCGACCCGGCCGTGCTGAAGACCGCGATGACCCGCGGCGCCTTCGAGTTCCAGGGCCAGAAGTGTTCGGCGCTCTCCCGCGCCTACGTCCCGGCCTCGATCTGGGCCGGCCTCAAGGACGAGTTCGCGGCCGAGGTCGAGGGCCTCACCATGGGCGACGTCACCGACCTGGCGAACTTCATGTCCGCCGTCATCGACGACCGCGCCTTCGCCAAGAACAAGGCCGCCATCGACCGCGCCCAGGCCGACCCCGCGGTCGAGGTCCTGGCCGGCGGTACGTACGACGACTCGGTCGGCTACTTCGTCCGCCCGACCGTCCTGGTCTGCGAGGACCCGGCGTCCGAGTACTTCCGCGAGGAGTACTTCGGCCCGATCCTCGCCGTGCACGTCTACCAGGACGACAAGTACGACGAGATGCTGGCCCAGATGGAGTCGGCCTCCGCCTACGGCCTGACCGGCGCGATCATCGCCCAGGACCGCGCGGCCGCCCAGGACGCCATGCACAAGCTGCGCTTCGCGGCCGGCAACTTCTACATCAACGACAAGCCGACCGGCGCCGTCGTCGGCCAGCAGCCCTTCGGCGGCGGCCGGGCCTCCGGCACCAACGACAAGGCCGGTGCCAAGCAGAACCTGGCGCGGTGGACCTCGACCCGCTCGGTCAAGGAGACCTTCGTCCCGCCGACGGACTACCGCTACCCGCACATGGGCTGAGTGCCCCTCCAGACCGCTCCGGTCGCCTGACCGTCCAGGTCACGTGGCCGCGCCGGTCACCTGACCGCTCCGGTCGCCCGACCACTCGGTCACCCGCGACGCCCGGCCCCGCAGCCGGGCGCCGCCCGCCGGGGCGGCGGTGCCACGCACCCGCCGCCCCGGCCCCCCTTCTGCCACCCTTAGAAGCACCAGCTCCAGGAGTCACGATGCTCCGTTCCGCCCTTCTCGCGGCCTCCCGGTCGCCGCAGGTCCGCACCGTGGTCGAGAAGTTCCCGCCGACCCACGCGATAGTCGAGCGCTTCGTCGCCGGTGACGTCCTCGACGACGCCGTCACCGCCACCGACGACCTGATCGCCACCGGCCGCAAGGTCACCCTGGACCACCTCGGCGAGGACACCAAGGACGCCGCCCAGGCCGCCGGCACCGCCGAGGCCTACGAGCACCTGCTCACGGCGCTCAAGGAGACCGGCCTCGCGGCCAGCGCCGAGGTGTCGGTCAAGCTGTCGGCCGTCGGCCAGTTCCTCCCGGTGGACGGCGAGAAGATCGCGCTGGAGAACGCCCGCCGTATCTGCGAGGCCGCCGCCGACGCCGGCACCACGGTGACCCTCGACATGGAGGACCACACCACCACCGACTCCACCCTCGCCATCGCGCGCGAGCTGCGGGCCGACTTCCCCTGGCTGGGCGTCGTGCTCCAGGCCTACCTGCGCCGCACCGAGGCCGACTGCCGCGAGTTCTCCGGCCCCGGCTCGCGCGTGCGCCTGTGCAAGGGCGCCTACAAGGAGCCCGAGTCGGTCGCCTTCCAGGGCAAGCACGAGGTCGACCTCGCGTACGTCCGCGCGCTCAAGGTCCTGATGGCCGGCGAGGGCTACCCGATGATCGCCTCGCACGACCCCAACATGATCAAGATTGCCGGCCAGCTCGCCCAGTGGAACGGCCGCAAGCGCGACTCCTTCGAGTACCAGATGCTGTTCGGCATCCGCCCCGAGGAGCAGCTGCGCCTCGCCGGCGAGGGCAACACCATGCGCGTGTACCTGCCCTACGGCCAGGAGTGGTACGGCTACTTCATGCGCCGCCTCGCCGAGCGCCCGGCCAACCTCACCTTCTTCCTGCGCGCCATGGCCACCCGCGGCTGACCCGCGCGCACCCGCACGACGACGGCCCGCACCCCCGGTGGAAGGGGGGTGCGGGTCGTTTGTCGCGTTCCCGGGACTTCTAGAGGAAGTCCTTGGTGTCCAACTCGAACTCGAACGGGGCGGGGAGGGCGAGTGATTCGCCGAAGGCTGCCAGGTGCACCTCGGTGTACTCGTCGCGGTGGGGATTGCTGAAGAGGTTGACCTGGGCCCGCTCGCGGTCGATCAGGAGGTACAGCGGGATCGCGGCGCGGGCGTAGCAATGGCGTTTGGCGATGCGGTCCTGGTCGGGCTTGCTGGAGGTCACCTCCGCGACCATCGCGACGCCGTCGGGCTCCATCCAGGGTGGTGCGTCGCGGAAGAGGCGGAGTTCCCTTGGAGCGAAGGTCGTGTCCGGAATGACGTGGTTCTTCGGGCAGAGACCACCGCTCACCAGGCGGAGGCCCTTATGGCCCGATGCCTGCATGTGGACCTGGGACTTTGCTTTCACCTGGTCGATCAGCAGGTCGATGTAGTCCTCGTGGTTGCCGTCCGGCGGTGGTGCCACGATGATCTCTCCCTCGATGAGCTCGGCTCGGAAGCCTTCGGGGGAGTGCAGGCTCAGGAAGCTCTCCAGCAGGATGTCAGCCTGCGATGGGGAGTCCGTGATCGGTTGCTCAGGCGCCACAGCACTCATGATGCCCCTCCTTCAGATATGCGGCACGCTATTCGGTGCTCGACGGAGTTGTGCCGTGCACGGTTTGTTTTCACTTGATGGTGTGAGTTTGAGGCCCGGCATAGGATCTCGATGCTGATGAACTGGGGTTTTGACAGGAGGAGTTGGGGATGCTGAAGGAGTTCGCGGGGCTGTCGACGCCGTTGGTGGCGGACGCGTGTGTGCGGTTGGGGGTGGGGCTCAGGGCGGCGCCGGTGGGGGTGGCGGCGGTGGCGGCCGGGGGGCGGGTCGCGGGGCGGGTGCTGCCGGTGCGGCACTACGGGAGCGTGGACGTGTTCCTGGAGGCGTACGGGGCCGCCCGGGACGGTGACGTGCTGGTGATCGACAACGGCGGGCGGACCGACGAGGCCTGCATCGGGGACCTCGCGGTGCTGGAGGCGCGGGCCGCCGGGATCGCCGGGATCGTGGTGTGGGGGCTGCACCGGGACACCCCCGAACTGGTGGAGATCGGGCTGCCGGTGTTCAGCTACGGCGCGCTGCCGCTGGGGCCGGTGCGGCTGGACGGGCGGGAGCCGGAGGCGCTGGTGACGGCGCGGGTCGGGCCGCACCTGGTGAGCGCCGGGGACGTGGTGTTCGGCGACGCGGACGGGGTGCTGTTCGTCCCGGCCGACCGGGCCGGGGAGGTGCTGGAGACGGCCGCCGCGATCGCCGGGACCGAGCGCGCGCAGGCCGGGCGGATCGCCTCCGGCGACACGCTGCGCCGGCAGACCGCCTTCGACGAGTACCTGGAGCGCCGCGCGGCCGACCCGTCGTACAGCTTCCGGCAGCACCTGCGGCGGGTCGGCGGGGCGATCGAGGAGTAGCGAACTCCCTTACAGCGGACGGTGCATGACGTGCAGGCCGACGTAGCCGTCGACGGGGTGGTGGAAGGCTTCGGGGACGGTGCCGACGATGTCGAAGCCGAGGGACCGGTAGAGCTTCACGGCGTGGTGGTTGTTGGCGACCACGGCGTTGAACTGCATGGCGCGGTAGCCGTTGGCGCGGGCCCAGTCGAGGGTGTACTCGACCAGGGCCCGCCCGATGCCGCGGCCGTGGTGCGCCGGGTCGACCAGGTAGCTGGCGCTGGCCACGTGCGCGCCGTTGCCGGGGCGGTTGCGGGTCATGTTGGCGGTGCCGACGACCGTACCGGCCGCGTTTACCGCGACCACCGTGCGATGGGGTGCGGCGAGCATCCACCACTCCCGGCCGAGGTCGGAGGAGAGGTCGAGGGGGTAGGGGAACGTCTCACCGGCGGCGATGACGGTGTGGAAGAAGGGCCAGACGGCAGGCCAGTCCTCGGGGGCGGCTTCGCGGATGAGCATCCGGTCAGCATGATCCGCGACGGGAGGGCCTGCCACTGGTTTTCGATCGGTTCTCGATGCGCGGGCGCTTCCGGTGCGGCCGGTCAGGTCAGGACGGCGTCCTCGACCAGGGCGGCCGCGTGGGCCTGGCCCTTGGCGTTGGGGTGCACCAGGGCGTACTGCAGCGGGATGATGCTGGTCAGCACGCCGTCCAGCCAGTGGTCCTGGTCGCACACGCTGTGGCCGGTGGTGGAGGGGTAGAGGTCGACGAAGGTGTCGCCGCGGGCGGCGGTCCGCTGGGCGATGACCGCGTTGAGCGGCTCCAGGATGGCCGTCCGTGCCCAGGCGAGGTCGCCGGTGGTGAAGGTGGCGAACTGCTCCAGGTTGCCGTAGGTGCAGCGGGTGGCGTCCTCGGGGACGAGGTGGGGGTAGCCGACGGTCAGCAGCCGCGCGGACGGGGCCTTGGCGTGCAGGGCGCCGAGCATCTGGTCGAAGTCGCCGCGCAGTTGGTCGAAGCGGCCGGGCAGGCTCGCGTCGAACTTGTCCTTGCAGGGCGTGCCCTGGCCGAGGACCGCGGCGCCGAGTTCGATGCAGCTCTTGAGGATCTCGGCGAAGCCGAGGGTGTTGCCGCCGATCTCGACGGTGATCACGTCGGCGCCCGGGGAGACGGCGTCGATCTGCGGCGGGACCGGTGGGAAGGGGGCGCCGGGGTTGGTCCCGAACGGTGGGAGCGGGCGCCCGGGCGGGGCCTCCTTGGTCTGGTAGACGTCCTTGACGTCGGCGCCGGCACAGCTGACGTTGCGCAGTTCGACCAGCGGGCCGAGGCCGCGGCGGATCAGCTCGGGGTAGGAGCCGGTGGTGCGGGCGCAGCCGTCGCGGGGTTCGGTCTCGTCGCCGGCGGCCTCGACGAAGCCGGCCGTGTAGGAGTCGCCGAGCGCGGCCCAGGCGAGCGTCCGGACGCGGCCGGACGGCTCGGCAGCGGCCTGGGCGGCGGACGGGGTGATCAGGCCGGCGGTGAGCGCGACGGCGGTGCCGGCGACGGCGAGGCGGGACAGGAAGCGTGGCACGGTCTCTCCCTCAACGAGTGCGCGGGAGAGCGCGATTCACCCCCCTAGAGGTAAATCGAGTCGGTGGATGGACGACTTGATCCCTCAGGAGGGTGAATTCGCGTGTGCGGCCGTGACGTTGGGCCGATCGGCCCCGGGCGTCAGGGTGGGGCGGGGGCGAGACGGTTTCAGAGCAGGGCGGCGGACGGGTCGACCATCGCCCGGGCGGTCTTGGCGTCGACGTACTCGCCGAGCGCGGTCATCACCCACTCGCCGGACGACTGTCGGACCAGCTTGCACATCACCACGCCCGTGTGCGGCTCGGAGTGGGTGAGGTCGAAGCGGACCAGCTCCTCTTCCGTCCGGGCGTCCAGCAGGCGGCAGTAGGCGTTCTTGACCTCGGTGAACCGCTGGCCGGAGAACGAGTTGACGACGAAGACCAGGCCGGTGACCTCGGCCGGGAGGCCGTCCAGGTGGACGGTGATCGACTCGTCGTCACCGGCTCCGCCGCCGGTGAGGTTGTCGCCGGAGTGGGCGATCGCGCCCTTGAAGACGGTCAGCTTCATGAACCAGGCCGTTTCCAGCTTCTTGCGCCGGGCGTCGAAGGCGAGGCAGGAGGCGTCCAGGTCGACGCTGCGGCCGCGGCCGGCGGGCTCCCAGCCGAGCGCCATCCGGACCGAGGAGAGGAACGGGCGGCCGTTCTTCACCAGGGAGACCGAACTGCCCTTGACCAGGCTGACCCGGCCCTTGTCCAGGGTGACCTTGGTGGGGGCGGACGGGGCCGGCGGGGCGACCGGGGGCGCCGGGGGCACGGGCGGGGTGGCGGCGAGGGCGATCCGCGGGTCGACGGGGGGAGCCGGGGGAGCAGGCGGAGCCGGGTGGGCGGCCGGAGGGGTGGGCGGGGCCGCGGGGGGAGTGGCAGGGGCGGGGGCCTGGGCGGCCGGGGGCGCGGCCGGGGAGTCGTCGACGGAGACGCCGAAGTCGGTGGCGATGCCCGCCAGGCCGTTGGCGTAGCCCTGGCCGACCGCGCGCACCTTCCAGACGCCGCCGCGCTGGTAGACCTCGACCACGATGAGCGCGGTCTCCCGGCCGAGCTGCGGCGGGGTGAAGGTGACCAGGGCCTGCCCGGTGTCGGCGTCGCGGACGGTGGCGGTCGGCTCCATCCCGGCGAAGGTGGAGGACTGGTCGGCGGGGCTGGCGGTCACCACGATCTTGGTGATGCCGGCCGGGACGGCCAGGGTGTCGACGGTGATCGCGTCCGGCGCTCCGGCGGCGGCCGGGCGGTGGCTGACGCCGGGGCCGTGCGGGGCGTTGAAGAAGACGAAGTCGTCGTCCGAGCGCACCTTTCCGGCGTCGGTCAGCAGCAGGCCGGAGACGTCCAGCGCCTTGGGCGCGGTGACCTCGACAGTCACCCGCGCGGCGGTCAGCGGGGCGTTGCCGCCTTGGGTCAGGACGGTGGACACGGTCTCCTCCTCGGGTGCGGAACGGCGGCCGGCCGGGGCCGCTGGGACCGCCGGGCCGGGTGCTGCCCACAGTAACGAACGGGCGCGTCGGGATGAGCCCGTCCGGGGCGGTGACCTGTCGGATCGTCGGACGGTATGGCCGGGCTGCGGGGTGGGGCTGCGGGGTTGGGCGGCGGACCCCGGCGAGGGCGGGGTGGGGCTGCGGGGTTGGGCGGCGGACCCCGGCGAGGGCGGGGAGGTGGCAAGGTGGCGGGGCGGCGCGGCCGGAGGTCAGCGGGGCGCGAAGGCCGTCGGCGTGCCGGGGCGCGGCGGGAGCCCGGGTGCCTCGGGCGCGGCCGGCTTCGGTGCGACCGGCTGTGGTGCGACCGGCTGTGGTGTGACTGGGCCGAAGGAGCCGAGCGCGGCGACCGCCCGGGGCCGGTCGATGCCGAAGGCGGCGGCGCTCCAGCTCTCCGCCGCAGCGGCCTTGCGGACCGGGCCGGACGAAGCGGGCCGACCGGACGGGAGGGATGTGCCGGACGGGAGGGAGGGGCCGGACGGGCCGGTGGGCCCCGAGGGTTCGGCGGCGGGGCGGGTGCCGCGCACGCCGAAGGCGTAGTGGCCGGGCGGGACGTCGATGCCGGCCGGGGTGGTGAAGCGGTAGACCAGGGTGCCGCGCTCCTGCTGGGCGGTGACGACCGCGCCGGGCAGGTCGGTCCAGGCGGCGCCGCTGCCGGGGGCCAACTCGCCCGGTGCGAGCCGGAATTCGGCCTGAAATGCGGTGAGCGCCTCGGTGGCGGTGAGGTCGAGCTGGTGCCGGAGGCCGTCCCGGCCGAGCGGTGTGACCATGGCGACGCCGGTCAGGGCCTGGTCGGTGTCCGGGTCGGTGTCCGGGTCGGTGTCCGGGTCGGGGGTGCCAGCGGTCGGGCCGCCGGTGCCCGGGGTGGCCGCGCCGGGCGGCGGCGGTGCGGGCTGGGCCGGGGCGGCCGGGCGGGGTCCGGGAGCGTGCGGCGTGGTCGGCGAGGGGGCGGGCGAAGAGGGGGCGGCCGGCTGCTCGGCGGCGGGCGCGACGGGCTGGGCCGACGGCGAGGGCGCGGCGGCGTCGGCCGGCGTGGCGGGCTCGCCGGCGCCGGCCGGCCGGGTGCCGGGGCCGTGGTCGGCCATGGGTTCGGCCGCGGCCTGCCCGCCGGTGGGCTCCGGGAGTGCCGGCCGGGTGCCGGGCGCGCCGGGCGAGGTGGCTCCGGCGGTCGGGCCCTCCGCCGTCCCCGGGTGGTGTGCCGAGGGGCTCGGTGCGGGCGGCCGGCCGGTGGCCGGGAGGTCGGCGGGGTTCGGCGCGGTGGGGTTCGGTGCGGTCGGGGCCCGGTCGGCGGCGACCTCGGCCTGGTCGCCCGCGGCGGGGGTGGGCGGCGGGGTGGAGCCGACGCGCGCGACCCCGGCCCGTCGGCCCACGCCCTGCTGCTCGTTGAGCAGGAGGGTGGTGGCGATGCTGATGCCGACGACGGTGGACATCGCCATCGCGGCACCGGAGAAGCGCAGGGTGGGCAGCCGGAACCGGCCGCCGAACGGGCGTGGCCGCCCGTGCCGGCCGTGCCGTTCGGGTTCGTGCCGAACGTCCCGCGCAGTGTCCTCGCGCGCAGCCACCGGACCCCTCCCTCCCCGAAGTCGCCGTCACGGTCGCGGTATTCTCCCATGCGCCGCCACCGGGCCGGCATCGGCCGCCCGGGGTCGGTCGGCAGGGGTCCGGGTCGGGTCCGGGTGGTACCCGCGCCGGGAGGGGGAGAGCGTACCAGCGGCTCGTCGCGACCTGGACGGTTTTGATCCATTTCGTGGACACCCGTTCGACGGACGGAAGTTGACGATCCGTCTGATAAGGCGATGGTGGCTGCCGGGCCGCCCGGACGGGGATTAATGCAACCTCCTTGCAACCCTTGCCCACCCGGCCGGAAGTGGCCCAGGCTGAGGTCATCCCACGCCGTCCCGGAGAGACCGTCATGCCGCCCGACCCGCTGTCCGCAGCCTCCAGTGCACCCCTCGCCGCCACCCCCACGGGCGGCGATGGGGACGGCTCCACCGCCGCTCCGGCGGCGGTGGAGGAGGTGCTGATGCTGCGGATCTCGTTGGGCGAGGAGGTGGTCGGCGAGGTGCGCACCCGGTTCCGCTTCGAGGCCGCGCGCCCGTACGAGGTGCTGCTGACCTTCCACCTGGGGCGGCCGGACGAGGCCGACTGGGTGTTCTCGCGCGAGCTGCTGTGCGACGGCTTGCAGGCGCTGAGCGGCCAGGGCGACGTCAAGCTGTGGCCGGCGTACTGCCCGTGCCACGGCTCGACGCTGCACCTGGCGCTCGAATCGCCGCACGGCAGCGCCCTGCTGGAGGCTTCCAAGCCCCGGGTGCAGGCGTGGCTGGACCGTACCTACGCGCTGGTCTCCGCCGAGGTGGAGCGCGCCTGCGGCCCGACCGACGCCCAGCTGGCCGCGCTGCTCGCCGGCGGCTGAGGCCCGGTCGGGGCACCGGCGGGCCCGCGCGGCGGCGGGACGGGCGCCGCGCCCGGCAGCCGGACCGTTCCCGCGGCCAGCCCGGCCCGCAGCCGCCGGACGGCCGGGGCCGAGGAGGCCGGCAGCAGGTCGTACGGGTCGTCCGGCCCGTCCACCGTGACCAGCACCGACTCGGCGATGCGGTACGGCCGGTGGGCCAGCAGGCCGCCCAGGTAGCGGCGCAGCCGGGACAGCTCGGCGCGGACCGTCACCGTCCGGCCCGGGTCGCCGAACAGCGCCTCCGCGAGCTGCGCGGCCGTGCTGCCCTCGCGTCCGGTGGCGAGCAGGAGCAGCAGTTCGGCGTGGCGCGGGCTGAGCGGGTGCGACCAGCTGCCGGCCGCGCCCCGGACGGTCAGCTCCGGGCGGTCCTGGCGGCGCAGGTCGAGCCGGAGCCGGGCGCCCTCGGCCTGCTCGGCCGTCACCGTGCCGGAGGCGTCCGCCTCGGGCGGCCGGACCGGTCGCACCAGCCAGCCGTCCGCGAGCGGTTCCAGCGCGCACTCGCCGAGGCCCGGCACCCAGTGCACGGCGGCGGTTCCCCAGCCGCCGACCGGCACCCGCAGCCGGCCGGGCGGCGGCAGCCCGGCCGCGGCGGCGGTCCACCCGGCGGAGTCCACCACCAGGGCCGGGCCGGCCACCCGGGCGAGCATCGGGGCGGCCAGGGTGCGCAGTTGGTGCAGCGCCTCCAGCCGGTGGGCGCGCAGCTCGGTCTCGGCGAGCCGGGCGGCGGTGGCGGTGAGCTGCAGCAGGTACGGGCGGACGTTGCGGGCCGGGCCGCTGAGGTTGATCGCGCCGACCAGCCGCCCGGTGCCCGGGTCGTGCACGGGGGCGGCCACGCAGGTCCAGGAGTGGTGGCTGCGCAGGTAGTGCTCGGCGGAGTGGACGTGCATCGGGCGCTGGGCGCGCAGTGCGACGGCGATGCCGTTGGTGCCGACGCTCTCCTCGATCCAGCGGGCGCCGGTGAGGAAGCCGATCCGGTCGGCGCTGCGGCGCAGGGCGCGCTCGCCCTCCTGCCAGAGCACGTGGCCGTCGGCGTCGGCGATGGCGAGGAGCAGCGGAGTCTGGCCGACCGGCTGGAGCAGGGTGTCGCGCAGCGCCGGCAGGACCGCGTCCAGGCCGCTGGTGCGGCGGCGCTGCTCGATCTCGGCGGGGCCGAGGTGGACGGCGGCGGCACCGGCGTCGGGGTCGAGCCCGAGGCGGCGCAGCCGGGCCCAGGAGTCGCCGATCTCGGGGCGGGGTTCGAGCAGGCCGGGGGAGCCGGGCTCGGGGTAGGGGGGCTGGGCGAGTTCGCGGGCGGCGGCTTCGGCGAGGGTGCGGTCGTGGATCCTGGCCAGCTCGGCCGTGCTCGGCGCGGTGCGGCGTTCTGGTCGTCGGGACTGCCGTCCGGTCTGCCGCACTCGCGTTGCTCCTCGCCGCCGTTCGAGGCCGCGCCGGGGTCGACGCGCTGACGAAAGCGTACGGGGGCGGTGAGTGTCTGGGGACGGGGTCTGCCAACTCGGCATACCGGACGGTATGACCGTGGACATGCCGAGGTGTGATGACTAGGCCCTGTCCGGCCGAGCGGGGTCCCGGTGCGGGTCTGCTGCGGGTCGGGTGTGACTCTGATGCCGGCCTGGTGTGGGTTCGGCTGGCCGTGCCGCGGTCAGCGGTCCGCGCCGGTGCCGCGCTGGGCCGCCTCGACGGTGTGGTGCAGGTCGGCGGTGGCCTCCAGGGAGGCGGCGGTGCTCAGCGCCAGGCAGGCGGCCAGCGCGATCGCGACCGCGCGCAGGCGGGTGCCGGTGGTGGTGGCCGCCGGGCGGGGCTGGAGCAGGGCGGCGACCCGGCGCGGGACCGGCCCGGAGTGGGCGGCGGGGACGAGCCGGGGCCGGGCCGGCCACGGGGAGCGGCTGGCGGCCAGGGCGGCCCGGCCGACCGCGCGGGCGGTCACGGCGCGGTCGCCGACCCGGGCGGCCGCCACCTCGTCGGCCCAGCGCTCCAGGTGGTACCCGAGGGGCGCGCGCAGCGGCCGCAGCGCCGGGTGGAGGTCGGCGGCGTGCTCGGCGAGGGCGAGGAAGAGGTGGTGGCGGGCGGCCAGGTGGGCGCGCTCGTGGGCGAGCAGGGCGACCCGCTCGGGCCCGGTGAGGATGCGCAGCATGCCGGAGGTGACCACGATCCGGCCGGGCTCGCCGGGCCGGCCGGGGAGGGGCAGGCGCCCCGGCAGGGCGAAGGCGTCGGCGCGCTCGTCGTCGAGGACGGCGAGCGGGTGCTCGCCCGGCTGGAGCAGGGCGCGGGCGCCGGCCAGGACGGCCTGCGGGGTGCGTGCCCGGCGCATGGTGACGTGACCGGGGCGCGGGTTTGGATGCCGGTCCTCGACCGGCGCGGGGCAGGGCGGCGCGGCGCAGGCCGGGAGGGCGGACCGGGCCTCGCGCAGTTCCACCTGGTGGCGGCGGGCGGTGCGGACGGCCCGGGCGGTCAGCGCGGCGAGCACCAGACCGGCCGCGGCGGCCGCCGCCGGCGCGTCGGGTGCGGCGGCGGTGAGCCAGGGCAGCGACAGGTGGCCGACAGCGGCGACCGGCGGTAGCTGGAGCAGCCCGGCGGCGGCGAGCAGGCCGAGCGAGCAGAGGGTGCCGCCGGCCAGTACGGCGGACGTCCCGGCGAGCATCCAGGCGGCGGCCCGGGGCGGCAGCGCGTCGGCGAGGCGGCGGGCCAGCGGGGCGGCCAGGAACGGCAGCAGCAGCGGGGCCCAGACGGCGATCATCACGAGCCGGCCGCCCCGGGGGTGCCGGGGGTGGGGGTGGAGTCGGGGCCCGAGGAGGAGGGGTCGAGACCCGAGGCGCCGTCGCCGAGCAGGTCGCGCAGCAGCTGCTCGTCCTCGGCGGAGAGGTCGGAGACGAAGCGGGCGAGCACGGTGGAGCGGTCGGCCTCGCGGCCGAGCTCGGTGTGCATCCGGCGGGCGGCGAGGCCCGCGGTGTCGTGGACGGTCGGGGTGTAGGCGTAGGCGCGGCCGGCCCGGGTGCGCTCCACGGTTCCCTTGTCGTGGAGGCGGGCCAGGATCGTGGCGATGGTGGTGCGGGCGAGGTCCCCGCCGAGTGCCGACTGGACGTCCTGCGGGGTCATCGGCTGCCGGGCCGACCAGAGCGCGGCCAGCACCTCGGCCTCCAGCTCCCCGGCGGGCCGGCGGGCGGACGGTACGTCGGACATGGCGGCGCTTCCTCCAGGTTTCGTCTACAGTCATGTAGACCGTCTACGTCACTGTAGACGGTCGGGGCGGGTTCCACTGTGAACCGCCCCCCAACGTACGGGAGGTCCGCCAGCCTTGCTCCAGTTCCTCGCCGATCCGGCCGCTCACCTCGCGGTGAACCCGCTGGACGCGTCCTCGCTGCTCGCCGCCTTCGGCGCACTCGGCATCGCCGTCGTGCTCTTCGCCGAGACCGGCCTGCTGGTGGGCTTCTTCCTGCCCGGAGACTCGCTGCTGTTCACCGCCGGCCTGCTGTGCGTGCCCGGTGCCACCAGCGGCCCGCAGCTGGAGCTCTACCAGGTGCTGCCCGCCGCCCTGGTCGGCGCGCTGGCCGGCGCCCAGGTCGGCTACCTGATCGGCAGGCGCGGCGGCCGCGCGCTGCTGCGCCGCACCGAGCGCAGGAGCCTGCTGGAGGGTGTCGAGCGGGCCGAGGAACTGCTGGGCAAGTACGGCCACGGCAAGGCGATCGTGCTGGCCCGCTTCATCCCGGTGGTCCGAACGGTGCTGAACCCGCTCTGCGGCGTGCTCGAGGTGCCGGCCCGTTCGTTCACGTTCTGGCAGGTGACCGGCGGCGCCGTCTGGACCGTCGGCGTGGTGCTCGCCGGGTACGGGCTCGGATCGTCGATCCCCAGCATCGACAGATATCTGCTCCCGATCATCGGTCTGGTAGTAGTTGTCTCCGTGCTCCCCATTGTTCTCGAACTGTTCCGCGCCCGTAAGGCGCACCGTCACGGAGGTGACAAGTGACGTCCTCCCGGGCTCTCGCCGTCTACGACGGCAGCGGCATCGACGGCAGCCTCTACACCCGGGTGAACGGGTGGGCGCAAGCTGCTCCGCACTGGCTGGACGAGCTGATCAAGGTCTGGTCGGCGCTCGGCCTCGGCCTGTTCGCGGTCTTCATGCTCTACGCCTGGTGGCGGGCGCGCGGCGCCGACTCGGCCGTGATGGCCAAGGTGCTCGCCTCGCCGGTGATCGTGGTCGTCGCGTACGGCGTCAACTCGGTGCTCAAGGGCATGGTCGAAGAAGTCCGGCCGTGCGCCCAGATCCCCGGCAGCATCTCGCTGGAGACCTGCCCCGGCGCCGGTGACTGGTCCTTCCCCAGCAACCACACGGTGATCGCCTTCGCCGCCGCCACCGCACTCTGGTTCGCCGACCGGCGGCTCGGCTGGATCGCCGGGATCTTCGCGGTGCTGATGGGCGCCTCCCGGGTCTGGGTCGGCGTGCACTATCCGCACGACGTGGCCGTCGGCGCGCTGGTCGGCCTCCTGGTCGCGGTGGTGCTGGCGCCGCTCGCCGGCCGCTGCGGGCCGCTGGTGGACCGGATGCGGACGGGTGCGCTGCGCCCGCTGCTCGGCCCGGGCGCGGTGCCGGTGACGGGCGGGCGCCACGCCGCGTACGGGACGCGGCAGCACTGAACGGCGGCTGCCGGCAGCACTGTCGGCGGGTGCTCGCGGCATTGGCGGCGAGACCCGACAGCGCTGATTCCGTAGCCTCCCCGTAGCCCGTCCGACCCTTGTCTGGCCGGGGTGGCGGGTAGAGCATGTGAGCCGGGCGTGGGGCCCCTTCGCGGGGAACCCGCCCGGCTCAGTCGTGCCGGGGCGCGGGAGCGCCGGGCGTGCCAGCGGAGGGAGTGCCAATGCCGTACCGACTCGACATCACGCAGGGGGACTGGCCGGGCGAGTCGCCGCACAAGGGCGTCGAGGGACTGCTCGCCGAGGCCATGGTGCTCACCCTCGCCACCGCCGGCCACGAGCACGGCCCGCACGCCAACCTGGCCTTCTTCGCGTACGACGACGACCTCGTCCTGTACTTCGTCAGCGAGCGCTCCACCCGGCACAGCCACCACCTCGCCGAGGAGGCCCGGGCCGCCGCCACCGTCTTCCTGCCGCCGCCGGTCTTCGGCGAGCAACTGCGCGGCCTGCAACTGGCCGGCGGCGCGAGCGAGGCCTGGGGGCGGCAGGCCGAGGCGGCGCTGGCCGCCTACCAGGGGCGGTACCCGTCCTTCGCGCAGGACGAGCAGGTGCGGCGGCAGTTCCTCACCGGGGGCGGGGCGGCGGCGCTGTACCGGTTCCAGGTGGAGGAGCTGACGGCGGTGGACGAGCCGAACTTCGGGCGGCGCAACTACCTGCGGGCGCGGGTGCTACGGCCGTAGGCCCTGTCGGGACGGCAGGGTTGTCTGTACAACTTTTCGGGTGATTCATCTGCGGGACGCTACCGGGACGCCCCCAGGACACCTGGGCGCACCAGCCTGGCCGCATGAGAGTCATCGTCGTAGGAGCAGGCGTGCTCGGCACCATGCACGCCTGGCAGGCCGTCGAACGCGGCCACGAGGTCGTCCACCTGGAACGCGAGACCGAGGCGCGCGGCGCCTCCGTGCGCAACTTCGGCCTGGTCTGGGTCAGCGGCCGCGCACAGGGCGAGGAACTGGACACCGCGCTGCGCGCCCGCGAGCTGTGGGAAGGCATCGGCGCCCGCGTCCCCGACCTCGGCTTCCGCGCCAACGGATCGCTCACCGCGATCCGCACCCAGGCCGAACTCGCCGTCGCCGAACAGGCACTCACCCTGCCCGACGCCGCCGCCCGCGGCTACCGGCTGCTCGACGCCGACCAGACCAGGGCCGCCAACCCCGCCCTGCGCGGCGAACTCCTCGGCGCCCTGTGGTGCGAGCGCGACGCCGCCGTCGAACCCCGCACCGCCCAGCCCGCGCTGCGCGCCGCGCTCCAGGCCACCGGCCGCTACACCTTCCTGCCCGGCCGCGAGGTCCGCGACGTGATCGGCGAGAACGCCGTCCGCGACGACCACGGCGACATCCACACCGGTGACCTCGTCATCCTCTGCACCGGCGCCTGGCTCGGCGGCCTCGTCCGCGAACTCGCCCCCTCGCTGCCCGTGCGCAAGGTCCGGCTGCAGATGATGCAGACCGACCCGCTCGGCGAGACCCTCACCACCTCCGTCGCCGACGGCGACAGCTTCCGCTACTACCCGGCCTTCGCCGGAACCGCCCTGGACCGCCTCCGCGACACCCAGCCGCAGACCGACGTCGCCGCCGAACACAAGATGCAGCTGCTCATGGTCCAGCGGCGCGACGGCGGCCTCACCATCGGCGACACCCACGAGTACGACCAGCCGTTCGGCTTCGACGTCGTCGAGGACCCGTACGACCACCTGGTCGGCGTGGCCGAGGACCTGCTCGGCTGCCCCCTGCCGCGCGTCCGCCGCCGCTGGGCCGGGGTGTACGCGCAGTGCGTCGACACCACCCGGGTCGTCCACCGCGAACGACTCCGCGACGGCGTCTGGCTCGTCACCGGCCCCGGCGGCCGCGGCATGACCTGCTCCCCGGCCATCGCCGAAACCACCGCCGAACTCGCAAACCTGTAAGGGTAGTTGACATGTCTTCCTTTGACATCCGCCTGGTCGTCCTCGACATGGCCGGCACCACCGTGGCCGACGACGGCCTCGTCGAACAGGCCTTCACCGCCGCCGCCCGGACGCTCGGCGTCGAGGCCGGCAGCCCGGGCTTCGGCCCCATGCTGGAACACGTCCGCGCCACCATGGGCGAATCCAAGATCTCCGTCTTCCGGCACCTCTTCGGGGACGAGGACAAGGCCCAGCGGGCCAACACCGCCTTCGAGGCCGCCTACCACGACCTCGTCGACGCCGGACACTGCGCCGCCCTGCCCGGCGCCGCCGAAGCCATCGCCGAACTGCGCGGCCAGGGCCGGAAGGTCGTCCTCACCACCGGCTTCTCCCGGGCCACCCAGGACCGCATCCTCACCGCCCTCGGCTGGCAGTCCGTCGCCGACCTCACCCTCAGCCCCGCCGAGGCCGGCCGCGGCCGCCCCTACCCGGACCTCGCGCTCACCGCGCTGCTGCGGACCGGAGTCGAGTCGGTGCGGCAGATCGCCGTCGCCGGAGACACCGGCTACGACATGCTGACCGGCGTACGGGCCGGAGCGTCCGTCGTCGCCGGCGTGCTCACCGGCGCCCACGACGAGGCCCGGCTGCGCGCCGACGGGGCGACGCACGTGCTCGGCTCGGTGGCGGAACTGCCGGGGCTGCTCGGTTAGTGGCGGTTAGTCCAGCGCTACGGGCGGGCGGAGTCGCGGGGGGTGCCCCGGCCTCCGCCCGCTCGGCTGAACGCGACCCGACGCGGGCGACCGTTGCGGACCACGGCCACGCCCAGACCGCCGACGGCCGCCATCAGGACGGCGTCCAGGCCGCTGGCGATGGCCAGGTCCTTCGAGAAGTCGATGTCGTCCGGGGTGCGCGCGGCCGCGACGCCCCTGGGGTCGTAGCGGACGGTGAGCCGGTCGCCGACCGCGTGCGAGTGGAAGCCCGCGATCACCCGGCCGTTCGGGATCGGCATGCCCCACTCGTAGGCGAGGTCGTACGTCGAGTCCGGGTGCTTCGCCCCCGGGTGGTCGTGCGCCGCCGCGATCCGGGCGGAGGTGGTGACCCCGGTGGCGTTCAGGATCATCGCGTCCCGGGCCGCGATCACCTCCCCCAGCGCGGCGCCCCACAGCGCGACGGACAGGATCGCCACCCAGCACCCGAGCGCCCCGACCAGCCGGACGACGCCCACGATCCAGGCGACCCCGACAATCAGCCCGAGCAGCCACGCCAGGCCCGAGCCGACGTACGTGCTCAGCAGCACCAGCCCGAACGTTCCCACCGGCACCGCCGCCACCAGCGCACCCGCCAACGCGATGGATCCGCGGCGGCTTCTCTCCCTGACCATGGCGTCCCCCGATCTCCCTACGACGGGGTGGAACAGTACGCCGCGATCCCGACGGTCCCTCGGCAGGGCCCCGGTCATCGGAGGCGAGGCCGGCGGTGACGGCCCGACCCGAGCCAAGTCCCGGGCAGACGACGAACTTGATGCCGGCCACCACGGGCTCGCAGCGGTTGTGACTGTGCGAGGAGTCGCGGGAGTGGAAGCCTCCGATGCGTCCTGCGTCACATGTCAGTGGCGCTCGGAAGTATGACGGCGGCACGCGGGTGTTGGTGGTGTCCTCAACAGTGGAGGCGTCAGTGGTTCGTCTTTCCCTTCAGATCCATCCCTGGTTGATCGGCGTAGGCATTCCTACTGTTCTGCTCCTGATCATTCTCGAAGCCAGGCTCGCGGCTTTCGGCAGTCGTCGGGCCGGCAGGGTCCTCAAGCGCATTTCCTCGAAGGCATCCGACAGGGCCGGTGAGAGGGCGAGGACACGTGGCGACCAGCTGGATCGGGCGATGCGCGAGGCGGGCGCTCTGTCCAAGGACGGTTCCCTGGGCCGGCTACGGGAGGAGCTTGTGGCGTGGGAGCTCGCCAAGAGGGGACAGTTCTGGGCGACGGCGCCGACGATGTTGATCGTCTTCCCGGCTTTGGTGATCGGGGTGGTCGTGATGGTTCATGCGCTCAGCAACCCGATTGCCTGGGAGTGGGTGTTTGCGCCTGTAGCGATTCTTTTCGCCGAGACGCAGGTCTTCCTTCGCCTTGATTCCTTGGCGTTGCGCCGAGGGCATGTCGTCGGACTCATGGCATGCGCGGCGGCGGATGTGTTCGCGGCTTGCGAGCGGCACACTGCTGAGCCCGGCCCGGCGAGCGAGCGGCACGTTGCTGAGCCCGGCCCGGCGAGCGAACTAGAGCTGCTCCGGTCGGTCGCTTCGCTGAACGGAGTTCTCCTGGCGTACGGCCGGTTCGGCCCGTATCGAAGTGCGGTGGCGCGACGGGAGTACTTCGGACACACTGCCGCGATGGCCGGAAAGATTGACTCCGCTCTCAGGGACGCTCTTCGTGACCCTGCTCAAGGGCTGTTCTTGGCGGACCACGTCGCGCACACGGTGGCTTGTGTCATCGAAGGCCGCCCGCTCGCGCTCGTCAGTGAGGACGAGGCCGCAGAAGCGGCTCGGGGCTATCGCGAGAGGAATGACGTACGACGGACAATCACGGCCGGGACGGCGTCGTTGACCGTTGGCGTTCTGGTTCTGAAGGTTCTGCAGTTGAGTGGAATCGACGGTGCCGAAACGCTGACACTTCCGTTCGTTGGCCTGCTCATGGGCGTCCCGTTCCGGCTGATGAGGCAGTCGGCTCCGGATCTTCCGAACGTGACGAACGGAGCGGTGGAGAGTGCTCCTCGCGGCGGTCAGGCCGGCGTCGAAGCGGTAGTTGATCAACGTGAGCGCTGGTGGTCTCGTCTTCTGCCCCATCAGGCTCGCCGATGACAGAGGCTGGGCTTCCTCGGAACTGGGAGGTCGGGCTCGCCGACTTCCTGGTCATCGGCGGCGACGCCGGATGACGGGGGTGACGGCGCGGTGGTAGGCCGGTTGAGACGCTCGGTTCGGCGACGGTGACGGCGATAGGTGATCGTGAAAGTGCCGAGGCTACGAGGACACGTTGGCCGATCTCGTCCCCCGCGGATGGGCGGGCGTCGCGCGGCTCGTGCGACGCCCGCCCAGTGGTTTGCCGGACCGCCAAGTCCAGGACGTCAGTCAGAGGGCGAGTCAGGCCCATCAGCAGAACCACCAGTCACATCGTCCCTATCAGAGGAACAGGGCGAGCGCGGTGAAGACGAGACCGACCGCGAGGAGGACCAGGCCCTGGGGTTGCTTCCGGTCCTCGTCGCGGACGAGCGAGCCGAAGGCCGCCAACCCGGCGAGGGGATAGGGGATCGCGACCATCAGGGCCAGGCCGAGACGGTTCTGGACGAGCAGGAAGCACAGGAGCCAGGGCACCGAGACCGCCGTCGTCGCCGCGGTGAGCGGCAGCCCGTCGAGTCGGCGCACGCGCTCGCGCCACGGTCCGGCTGGGCGAGGGTCCCGGGGCGGCTTGCGGCTGTCGTGGGCGAACCACAGCAGGAACAGGGCGATGACCGCGTTGATTCCGATCGCGCTCCACAGGGATGCCGGGGAATCGGCCTCCCCGGGCAGCTTGGGGGCGACCCGGCCGGCCGGGTCCATCCGGACGGTGACGTGGTCGCCGGGGTTGAAGCGCCGGCTGTCCGGCTCCAAGGGTCCGCCGGGGACCTTCTCGCCCCGCGTGGAGAGGTCGTACGTCCGCTTCGTGCCGTGGGTCGACTTGTCGACGTGCTCGGCGATGACCACCGCCTTGACGTCCCGCCCCGAACTCAGCAGCTGGTTGTGCCAGGCGTCGGCGCCCGCACCGGTGGCGATGAGGAAGGCGAAGAAGACGAGGACCAGCCCGGCGCCGACGTCCTTGCCATCGGGGTCGTTCCCCGGTCCTCCGAGCTTCGCCAGTCCGACGCCCGCCGCGACCGTGTAGAGCGCACCCAGGCCGAAAGCCAGGAGGGTGCCGACGTACACGAACGCGAGGGCGGTGCCGACGGACAGGCAGGTCAGGACGGCGACCAGGACGGCGCCACGGTGGAGCCAGTGCGCCTTGCTTCCTGTCTCCGGGGCGGACTGGGCGAGTGTCACCCGAAGGCCTTTCGGATGTTGTCCCGCCGCTCCGGCGACAGGGCGTTCTGTGCTTCGTCGAACGGAGGGTAGAAGGAGATCCCGCCGATGGCGGCGCCCACCAGCACCGACCACCCGTCCCAGTAGTCCAGGTGCTGGGTGGTGAAGACGACGGCGAGCACGTGAGGGCTCCACGGATGAGGGAACAGGGCTTCCAGCTGGCGGACGGTGACGACGCCCGATCCCGGCAGGCCGTAGACCGCCCCGGACACGGGTACGGCCAGGTCGCGGACGGTCACGGTGGCACGGCCGAGCCGGAAGTCGAGGACGTCGACGTCGGCGTCCGGCCAGGCGGTCGCGAGCTCCTCGGCGACGCGCTGGGGGTAGGTGCCCGGGGCGCCGTGCTCCTGCTCGCGGAGGAACAGGCTGAACATGCCCTGGACGATCGTGCCTTCCTCGGTCTGTACCAGGCAGTTGGAGACGTGGACCGCACCCTCGCGCAGCTGCGCCTGGAGGGCGAGCTCGGCGGAGACGGTGATACCGAGCTTCTGTTCCGGACCGGCATCGGTGAGCGCGTCGAGTCCGTCCACGATCCGACTCATGCGGTCGCCCGGATCCTCGGACAGGTCGATGCTCGTGAACCCTTCGGGCAGGGAGAGCCAGAACGACGGGGCGGTCGTGTCAGTCATGGCCGACTCCCCACACGCCGGTGACGATCGCACTGCCGCCACCGAGCAGTCCGGCTACGATCCGGCTCTTGCCGCTGCCGCCGATGGTGGCTCCGGCACCGTTGAGCGCCGTGCCGCCTCCCGTGGTGTAGTTCACCGCGGCGCTCAGCCCCGGGCTCGGGTCGTCCTGGGTGAGGCCCCAGGCGGTGGGGGCCGTCAGCGCGACGCCACTGGCTGCCTGCACGCCGTCGGAGACGTTCATCGCGGCGGCCTTGGAGAGCCCGAGTTTGATGGCGGGCTTCTCGATCGCCGTCGTGAAGATCGGGCTGGCCGGGTCCATCGCCCTGGCGGCGGTGCGGATCTCGGTGGCGCCGGCGCTCACGGCCTTGACCCCGGTGCCGGTCGCGCGGGCACCCCGGAACGCGGTGATTCCGCCTTTGAGGAGGGCTCCTCCGGGGAGCGCCCCGAGGAGATCACCGGCCAGGGTGAGGTCGTTGCCGAGGTTCGCCATGCTGGTCGGCATCAGTCCCTTGATGCCGTACTGCTTCGCGTGCGCGCCTGCGGCGGCGGCGCTCAGCAGGATGGCCGGGAGTGCGAAGGCGGGGAAGAAGATCGCCGCGACGCCGCAGATGCCGGCGGCCACGGTGAGCATGTCGGCGCCGTGGTTCTTGAGCCAGTTGCCGACCTTGCTGAGCCAGCCGGGCTCCGGCGGGGCCTTGCTGTCGGCGGCCTTGCGGATGGCGGCCGCGGTCTTGTGGGCGTCGGACTTGTGGCCCCCGGCGAGTTCGTGGGCCTGCTTCCGGAGCTGGGTGAGGTCGTTGGCGGCGCTGCCGACGAGTGCGGCGGCCGCGTCCAGGTGGTTCTTCGCCGTGGTGTAGCGCTGTTCGGCGGCGGCGAGGGCGGCGTCGTCGGGGAAGGTCTGGCCGGCGAGCTTGAGGTCGGGGGCGGCGGCCGCGGCGGTGTGCGCCTGTTCGGCCTGCTCCTTCTGCTGCTTGGCGGCGACCGCGGCGCGGGCCAACTCGGCGGCCTTGGGCTGGTGTTCGGTCAGTGCCGTGTACCAGACGTCGAGGGCCTGGTAGGCGGCGGTGATCGAGTCGGCGGCGTCCTGGAGATAGGTGGGGAGCTTGCCGAACTGGCCGGCGAAGGCCTGGGCGGCCTCGCCGGTCCACTGGCCCTGGTTGGCGGAGAGCTGCGAGAGCGTGGTGTGGACGTCGGTCAGGTGCTGGCCCACCCGGCGCAGGTTGCTGCTGAGGCCGGCTACGGCGGTCGGCTCGCCGGGGGTCGGGTTGAAGCCGAGGCCGGACCAGTCCGGCGTGGGATCGGTCACGACCGCGCCGCCGGGGTGAGGACCTTGGTGATGCTCTGTTCGGTGCCGTCGTAGCTCTGTTGCACCGTCTCCAGCCCGTCGTCGAGCACCTTGACGCACTCGCGGACCTTCTTCAGCCCGTACTCCCACGTGCTCTGGAAGTGTCCGCAGGCCTCGTCGAGGAAGTCGTAGCCCAGCCCGCTGCGACTCGCTTCCTTGAGCGCCTTGAGTCCCTGGTCGAGTTCGTCGCCGCAGCCTTTGAGGTCCTTGGCCAGCTTGGCGAGGAACTCGGTGCTGACCGTGAAGTCGGCCACTGCTCCCCCGATGTGTCGATGGCGTGACCGGCCGAGCATAGCCGCAGTCGGTACGCGGGCGATCCGTCGTGACGGGTGCTTCGCGGTGCGACGGCGGGACCTTGACGATACGTCGGCGCGCGGCGTCGGCAGTACACGCCGTCGGGGTCAGCGGCGCCAGAAGCCGCGCTTCTTCGGGGTGACGAGCTTCGCCACCGCGGCGACGAACAGTTCGGCGACGGGGGAGGGGCCTTCGCCGTGGTTGAGGTGGCCCTCGGACGACCACTCGCCGAGGACGGTGCCGGGGCTGCCGTCGAAGGGGTTGAGCGCGTGCTCCAGGGTCACGTAGCGGACGGTCCTGGTGCCCTGGGGGTGGACGGCGGCGACGAAGTGGGCCTCGGTGGCGCCGGTCGGGGTGGGGAGGGTGACGAGCAGCAGGGGGTGGCCGTCGGCCCGCAGGTGCCGGCAGTCCAGGCCGTGGCTGGGCAGCCGGTCCTCGGGCGGGAGGGTCTGGCCGAGGTCGTCCCAGATGCCGGTGATGACGGGCAGGAGGCTGCCGCCGGCGTCCGGGACGGTCAGCCGCGGGCCGAACTCGAGGACCTGGCGGGCGAGCTCGCGGTGGACGAAGCGGTAGTGGTGGGGCCGTGGTTCGGTCATGGGGCCCACGGTAGCGAACCGCTCGGAGCGGGAGGTCGGCACATCCGACGTCCCGCTCCGAAAGGGCAGTTGACCAGCACCGCGGGCCTGGTGGCGGCCCGTCAGTGACTGTTCCTGAGGTTGAGCACGACCACTCCGACGATCACCAGGGCGATCCCCAGCCACTGGAGGCGGCCCAGCGATTCGCCGAAGGCGACCACGCCTATTCCGGCGACCGCCGCCGTCCCGGCCCCGGACCAGACGGCGTAGGCGACCGAGACCGGGATGTGCTTGAGCGCGCGCCCGAGCAGTACGAAGGACAGCACGTAGCCGACCGCCACCCCCACGCTCGGCCAGAGGCGGGTGAACCCCTCGGTGAGCTTGAGGCAGCTGGTCGCGCAGACCTCGCTCAGGATGGCGAGGGAGAGCAGCAGATAGGGCATGCCGGTCAAACGGCCCGGGCGGCGCCGAGCTTCCCCAGCAGGGCGAGGTCGGCCTGTTCCAGGCTGGCGAGCAGGGTGATCCGGCCGCCGTCGGGCATCGGCGTCGCGGTGGACGGCACGGCGAGCACGGCGCAGCCGGCCGCGGCGGCGGAGGCGACTCCGGTCGGGGTGTCCTCGACGGCGACGCAGGTGGCCGGGTCCAGTCCGAGCCGTTCGGCGGCGGCGAGGTACGGGTCCGGTGCGGGCTTGGTGCGCGGGGTGTCCTCGGCGGCCAGGGTGACGGCGAACCAGTCCCGGCCGATGGCGGAGAGGACCAGGTCGACGACCCGGCGCGGGGAGGCGGAGACCAGCGCGGTGGGCACCCGCGCGTCCCGCAGGGAGGCCAGCAGGGCGAGCGCGCCGGGGCGCGGGACGGTCTCGGCGGCGACCTTGGCGGCGAAGGACTCGCCGAGCCGGCCTGCGAGTTCGGCCTCGGTGAGGGTGGTGCCGCTGACCTTGTGCAGGTGGGCGGCGGTGTGCTCGACGGCCTGGCCGAGCACTTCGGGGGCGTCCTGGTCGGTGAGCGCGTGGTGGAGTTCGTCGGCGAGTTCGGCGGCGGCCTGCCACCAGAGCTGCTCGGTGTCGACCAGGGTGCCGTCCATGTCGAACAGGACGGCGGCGGGGCGGGGGGCTTCCGGCGTCAGCGCGCCGGGCGTCAGGGCGGAGTCGGGCGTCAGGGCGGAGTCGGGCGTCAGGGCTTCAGGCATGGCGGTACCTTCGGTGGTTCATCAGATGGTGCTACGCAGATGGGGTTCGAGGCTCTCAGACGGTGCGGCGGTCCACCAGCACCGGACGCTCCGGCAGCAGGAGCTCGGCGCGCGAGCCGGCCGGCAGCGCGGCGGCGGCCTCGGTCGGCAGGTCGGCCTTGACCTCGGTGCCGTCGTCGAGGCGGACGGTGAGCCGGGTGACGGCGCCCAGGAAGGACGCGGTGATCACCAGGGCCGGGCCGGCCTCGGACGGGGTCAGGGTGACGTTCTCCGGGCGTACCAGCACCTGGAGTTCGCCGTCGGCGGGCAGGTCGCCGTCCACCGCGTGCCGGCGGCCGAGCACCTCGACGCCGTCGGACGTGCGGGTGCACGGGATGCGGCTCATGGTGCCGACGAACTCGGCGACGAACGCGGTGGCCGGGCGCCCGTACAGCTCGGACGGGGTGGCGCACTGCTCCAGCCGGCCCGCGCGCAGCACCGCGACCCGGTCGGCCATCGACAGCGCCTCCTCCTGGTCGTGGGTGACGAACAGGGTGGTGATCCCCAGCTCCTGCTGGAGGCGGCGGATCTCCTCGCGCAGCTGGAGGCGGACCTTGGCGTCCAGCGCGGACAGCGGCTCGTCGAGCAGCAGCACGCGCGGCTGCAGGGCGAGCGCCCGGGCGAGCGCGATGCGCTGCTGCTGGCCGCCGGACATCTGGTGCGGGTAGTGCTCGGCGCGGTGCGGCAGGCCGACCAGCTCCAGCAGCTCCTGGGCGCGCTTGCGGCGCTCGGCCTTGCCGGCGCCGCGCATCCGCAGCCCGAAGGCGACGTTGTCCAACGCGCTCAGGTGCGGGAAGAGGCTGTACGACTGGAACACCATGCCCGCGTCGCGCTTGTGGGCGGGGATCGCGGTGATGTCCTGCCCGTCGACCAGGACCTCGCCGGAGTCGTGCTGCTCGAAGCCGGCCAGGATGCGCAGCGCGGTGGTCTTGCCGCAGCCGGACGGGCCGAGCAGGGCGAGCAGTTCGCCCGGGTGGACGGTCAGGTCCAGGCCGTCGAGGGCGGTGGTGGCGCCGAACGAGCGGCGCAGCGAGCGGAACTCGACGGTGGCGCCGCCGGGGGCGAGCGCGACACCGGTGACGGGGGCGGAAACCGTGGTCATGGCTGGTAACTCCTGGAAAGCGTGGGGTGGTTCAGGACCGTGCGGCCGGAGCGCGGGATGGCCGTGCGGCGGGGGCCATCAGGCCCGCGCGCCCTTGCGGCCGCGGCCGGCGGCGGACATCAGCAGCAGGACGAGCCAGACGATCAGCAGGCTGAGCATCGAGACGGCGACGGACATCTGGCCGTCGCTCTTGCCGTTGGAGTTGATCCACACCGAGAAGGGGGTGAAGCCGAGGATGGAGGCGGTGGTGAACTCGCCGAGCACCAGGGCGACGGTGAGGACGGCCGCGTTCAGCAGCGCGCTGCGCAGGTTCGGCAGGACGACGGTGAACACCGCGCGCAGCCAGCCGGCCCCGCAGTTGCGGGCGGCCTCGACCAGGGTGGCGACGTCCACGCCGCGCAGCCCGGCGTCCAGCGCCCGGTAGGCGAACGGCAGCGCCATCAGCACGTAGGCGATGACCAGGACGATCGGGAACTTCGGGTCCTGGATGGCCACGATGGTCTGGAACAGCGGGGTGTCCCGGAGGTAGTCCGGGCCCCAGCGCAGCACGCCGATGATGCCGGTGGTGAGCGCGACCACGGGGACGACCAGCGGCATCGAGCACATCACCTCGATCACCGGGCGCAGCTTCGGCGCACCGAGCCGGGCGGCGAGCATCGCCGGGACGAGCAGGAGCAGCAGCACCGCCACCGTGACGCCGGCCAGCTCCAGGCTCAGCACCAGGCTGTCCAGGAAGCCGGGCGCGTTCAGCAGCTCGGTGTAGGCCCGGAAGGTGGTGCCGCCCTTGTTGTCGTCGACGCTGAAGATCACCGAGGAGGCCAGCGGTACGGCGAAGTAGACGCCGCAGAGCAGCAGGACGAGGCCGCGGCCGAAACGGATGCGATTGATCAGGCGAGCCACTTGGCACTCCGGCGCTGAAGGGGCAGGTACACGGCCATCACCAGGCAGGCGACCACGATCATGTCGAGGCCGAGGGCGAGGGCGAGGTTGCCCTGGCCGACCAGGACGTTGCCGGACAGCGCGTCGCCGATCTGCATCGAGATCAGCGGCACCGAACTGCCCACCATGGCCTCGGCGGTGGCGTACGCGGCGAAGGAGGCGCCGAACAGCAGCACGAAGCCGCCGAGCAGCGAGGGCACCAGGACCGGCAGGGCCACGTGTCGCCAGTACTGCACGACGGTGGCGCCGTTGTTGTACGCGGCCTCGCGCCACTGGGTGCGCAGGCCCTCCAGGGCCGGGGTGATGGTGATGACCATCAGCGGCACCAGGAAGTACAGGTAGACCACGGAGAGGCCGGTGAAGGTGTAGAGGTTCCAGCCGTGGCTGGTGAGGCCGAACTTCTTGGTGACCTCGCCGGCGTTGCCGAGGGTGGCGACGAACATGAAGGCGAGCGGCACGCCGCCGAAGTTGGCGAGGACGCCGGAGGCGGAGAGCACCGCCTCGCGGAACACCCGGAACCGGGAGGTGGCCACGGCCTGGGCCAGCGGCAGGCCGACCACGGCGGCGATCAGCGCGGTCAGCAGGGAGAGCTTGACGCTGCCCCACAGGGCGGTCCAGTAGGCGCCCTGCAGCGAGCCGGTGAGGTTGTCGGTGGTGAAGGTGCCGCCGCCGTCGGGGGCGTCGGGCGAGGTGGTGAACGCGCCGATGGCGATCGCGACGGCGGGCAGGCCGAAGCCGACCAGGAAGAACAGGAGCAGAGGGAGGGCGGCCATCCAGGCGCGGCCGCGGACGGCCCGGGGCTTGCCGGGGCGGGGGGCCCTGGCGGTCTTGGCGGTCTCGGCCGCGGTGTCGGTGTTGGTGTCGGTGGCCTTGGCCGTTGTGGCGTCGGCGGTGGCGGGGGTGGTTGCTGCGGGGCCGGGGGCGCCCCCGCCGCTCTGGGCGGCGGAGGCGGGGGCCGGCACCGGGGTGGGAGCCGTGGTCATCGTCAGGTCAGCCCGCGATCGCCTTGGCCCAGTTCTCGGTCACGGTCTTCTTGGCCGTGTCGGTCTGGTCCTGGGTCGGGAAGGTGGTGAAGGGCTTCTCGACGGTCGGCAGCTTGGCGGCGGCGGCCGTGTCCAGGGTGCCGGCCGTCTTCATGGCGTCGAACAGGGCCGGGGTGGCGTAGCCGCCCAGGAAGCCGTTCTGGCCCTCGGCGCTGTACAGGTACTCCTCCCACAGGCGGGCGGCGGCCGGGTGCGGCGCGTCCTTGTTGATCGCCTGGTTGTAGTACTGCGCGTAGGAGCCGTCCGAGGGGATGGCCACCTGCCAGTCGATGCCCTTGTCCTTGAACTTGTCGGCGTAGCCGGCGTTCAGGTACGACCAGTCGATGCTGATCGGGGTCTCGCCCTTCTCGATGGTCGCCGGGGTGACCTCGACCGGGTTGAAGTTGCCGGCCTGCTTGACCTTGGCGAAGAAGTCGATGCCGGGCTGGATGTTGTCCAGCGAGCCGCCGTTGGCGAGCGCGGCCGCGTAGACGGCGCCGAAGGCGGCCCCGGCCTTGGTCGGGTTGCCGTTCAGGGCGACCATGCCCTTGTACTCGGGCTTCAGCAGGTCGGCGAAGGTCTTCGGGCAGGCGGACACCTTCTTGGCGTCGCAGCCGATCGCCATGTAGCCGCCGTAGTCGTTGTAGTGCAGGCCGTCGGCGTTCTTCATGGTGGCCGGGATCTTGTCGAAGTCGGTGACCTTGTACGGGGCCAGCAGACCCTGCTTGGCGGCGCTCAGTGCGAAGGCCGAGCCGAGGTCGACGACGTCGGGGGCGCGGTCCTGGCCCTTGCGGGAGGTGACCGCGTTGATCTCGTCCTGGCTGGTGCCGTCCGGGTTCTCGCTCTCGATCTCGATGCCGTACTTCGCCTTGAAGTCGTCCATCAGCTTGCCGTAGTTCGCCCAGGTCCGGGGCAGCGTGATGACGTGCAGCTTCCCCTCCTTCTTGGCGGCGGCGATCAGGCCGTCCATCCCGCCGAAGTCGGCGACCGAGGTGGCGGTCTTGGCGCTCTTGCCGCCCGCGGCGTCGCCGGACTTCGCGGTGGAGGAGCCGGCGGAGCCGCAGGCGGTGAGGGACAGCGCGGCGGCGGTCAGGACCGCTGCGAAGGCGGCGGAACGGGCGCGGTGCACGGACACGGGTCAGTCTCCTGATCGGGTGTACTGCAAGGGGGTGAGCTGCGGTGGGGTTGTCTGATCGGGGGATCGTGCGAGTGGCCGTTCGGAGCCGTTCTGAGGTGCCCGGTGCCGTTCGGAGCCGCCCGGAGCCGTTCGAGGCCGTCCGAGTTGACTAGCCAACTTCGCTGACGGAGGTAAGTACGCCGGAGTCCGATGACGGGAAGGTGAACGGACGGCCCAGAACCGGGGTCGGCTGCGGGAACGGTCGAATCCGGCCATCGGAGCGTGATCCGTTCGGTGCGATGCTTCAAAGGCGCAGCGGGATAAGGTCGGGCTGTCCGTGCCGGTACGGCTGCGCAGGACACCGCCCCAGGAGGGACATTGACTGACGTGGCACTTGAGCCCGGGCGCCCCGCCGAGCGCGCTCCCGGCGCCCTGTACCGGAAGGTTGCCGCCGACCTGCGCGAGGCCATCACCACCGGCGCGTACGGCGAGGCCGGCCGGCTGCCCGCCGAGGGCGCGCTCGCCGAGCAGTACGGCGTCTCCCGCGGCACCGTCCGCCAGGCGCTCGCCGTCCTGCGCTCCGACGGGCTGGTCACCTCCCGCCGCGGCACCCGGCGCGTCGTGCTCGGGGGCGCCCGGGTGCAGAGCTTCTCCGAACTGCTCAGCTTCACGCACTGGGCGTACTCGATGGGCGAGGAGCCCGGCGGCATCCTGGACTCGCTGGTCCGCCGCCCCGCCGACACCGCCGAACGCGAGCAACTGCGCCTGGAGCCGGGCGCCGAGGTGTACGTGACCGTCCGGCTGCGCACCCTCTCCGGCACGCCCGTGATGGTCGAGCGGACCATCTACCCGCCGCGGGTCGGCGAGATCGTCGCCGAGCTGCCGGCGGACGTCGTCTCGCACACCGAAGTCCTGCGCGAGCACGGCATCCTGTTCACCGACGCCGACCACACCATCGACATCGTGGCCGCCAACGCCGAGGACGCCCGGCTCCTCGGCTGCCGCCGCGGCGGCCCGCTGCTGCGCGAACGGCGGCGCACGACGGACCCGACCGGCACCCCGGTGGAGTGGTCCCAGGACCGCTACCTGCCCGGGACGGTGGCGTTCAGCATCCACAACTCGCTGGCCGCGTCGGCGCTTTCGCGGCACGCCCGGGAGGGCGACTGAGTCCGGGGCGGAGCCCGCTCCTGCTCCCGGGCGGGCCGGCCGGTGCCGTCAGCGCATGAGCGCGGCGAGCATCGGGCGGTAGTGCTCGAATCCGGGTGTCGGCGCCCCGGCCGTCTTCGCCTGCTCGTCCCAGCGGCGGACGGCCACCGCGTCCACGGCGCCCGGGAGTTCGGCGAACGCGGCGGCCTGCCGCTGGTTCATCGGGCCGCCCTGGACGGTGAGGGTGTACTCCGAGGCCTCGGACAGCCGCTGCCGGTAGTCCGGCTCCACCGCGCACAGGTAGCGCTTGGCGGCCACGTGCAGCCGGACCGGCTCGGTCACCTCCGGGCCGAACCACCGTGCCAGCCAGTCGGCGCCGGTGTCGCTGTGCCGGTTGTCCTGGCCTTCCATCAAGTCGCGTCCGTGCGGCGCTCCCTGGCCGTGCTCATCGAAGAAGTGCCCGACGTCGTGCAGTAGCGCGGCGGCGACGAGGTGGTCCGGCGCCCCGGCCGCCTCGGCGGCGGCAGCGGCCTGGAGCATGTGCTCGGCCATGGTGACCTCCTCACCCAGGTACTCCCCGGCGCCCTCGCCCGCGAACAGCCCGGCGATCGCGTCCAGCGCGGCGGCGCGCCGGTGCAGCACGGCGAGGGTGCTGCCCAGCGTGTCCAGGTCGGCGTAGCAGCCCTGGAGGTGGCGGTGGCCGTCCTGCTGGAAGGCCGTACGGGCGTGCAGCAGCCGGGTGTTGTCGAAGATCAGGCAGTCGCCGCGGTCGAGGCGGAAGGCGAGCTGGAGCTCGGGGCGCAGGGTGATCGCGGCGAAGCGGCGGTACGCGGCGTAGAAGGCCGTCAGTTCGGTGGAACTCCCGCGCAGGGTGCCGATCGAGCGGTTGTTGAACCGCACCTCGCGGATCCGGCCCAGGGCGTCCACCTCGATCAGCGGGCGGTCGGCGCGCAGTTCGGTGCGGCGGTCGCGGAAGACGAACGGGACGGGCGTGCGGGTGAGCGTCTCGAAGTCCGCCGGCGCCTCCTCCCGGAGCAGCGCCGCCGCCCGGAACCCGTCCACCAGGCCGGAGTCGCCGCCGGTCGCGGAGTTCTCCAGGCAGAGCAGGAGCTGGAGCGTCGGCACCGGATCCCGGTACGGGTTGTCGGTGTGCGGCGCGATCGCGACGCTGGTGAAGGCCAGGTTGTTCGGATCCGGCTCGACCCGGACGTCGAACAGTTCCCCGTAGTTGGTGACCCGGACGTAGCCGAAGCTCTCGGCCACCGCGAGGACCTGCCGCTCCACCGCCGGCACCCCGCGCAGCACCGCGAAGCCGCTGCTGCGCACGGCGGTGAGGACGGCGGCCTGCTCGGCGGGGTCGGCCAGGTACGCCTCCCACCGCGCCTCGGGGATGCCGCGCGCGAAGTCCGCCGCCACCCAGAGCCGCTTGCCCTCCTCCGTCCGCCCGTCGCCGTCCCGCTCGGCGCCCAGCCAGTCCAGCGGGTAGCGCGAGCGGTGCCCGTCCGACCAGAGCACCTCCAGGCCCCCGTCGGTCTCCGTGCTCGCGGCGACCGCCAGGTCCTGCGGCAGGTCGTCGATCTGGAACAGCTTCTGCCCGTTCCTGGGGTCCCGGCACTCGGCGCAGGGGCAGTTGTCGCGCAGCCAGTACGGCGGCAGCTTGGTCACGGTGGTCTCCTCCTCGGCGGCGTTCTGGGTGAAGTTGTATAGCCAACTTCACCCATGGCCGGAGCCTGCCCGCCCCCGGTGAGATCGGCGTGCCGCGCAGATGAACGCTGCGGGAACTGTGCCGGGAGCCCATGGCCGAAACCCGCCGTGCCGTGCGCGGCCGGGCCCGGTCCGGGGGGAGAGACGCAGCGGCCCCCGGGACCGGGGGCCGCTCCGCGTGGCCGGGCCTCGACGGCGCCGTGGTGTCAGCCCTGGACGGCCGCCGTCCAGGCCGCCTCGGCGGCGGCCAGGGCCGGGGCCGGGTCCGCGTCCGTCGCGGTGGCGAGGGCGGTGAGGCAGGCGTGGACGGTGGGCAGGGCGGCGGCGGGGCCGTAGTGGTTGACGCGGAGCATCGAGGCGGCGAGGGGGCCGCCGCCGGGCTGGACGGGGAGGGCGGGGTCGAGGCGGGCGGCGAGCTCGGCCGCGTGCACGCCGGCCGGGGTGCGCAGGGTGGTGGCGACGGGGGCCGCGTGGGCGTCCTCGGTGACGAACGGGGCGAGGGTGCCGAGCGCGCGGGCGCCCGCGCGGGTGGCGGCGGAGGCGGCGCGGTGGCGGGCGATGACGGCGGGCAGGCCGTCGGCGGCGATCCGGTCGAGGCAGGCGCCGAGGGCCAGCATCTCCAACTGGGCGGGGGCGTGCGGGAGCACGGTGCGCCCGGCGTCCGTCCAGCGCTCCTTCCAGTCGAGCAGGGACAGGTAGGAGCGGCGCGGGGCGGCCGGGTTGGCGGCGATCCGCTCCCAGGCGCGCTGGGAGACGGAGACGGCGGAGACCCCGGCGGGGCCGCCCATGGCCTTCTGGCCGCCGATGACGCACAGGTCGACGCCCCACTCGTCGGTGAGCAGCGGCTCGGCGGCGACGGAGGCGACCGCGTCGAGCATCAGCAGGGCGCCGTGCTCGCGGACGGCGGCGGCGATCCCGGCGACGGGGTTGGTGTTGCCGGTGGCGGCTTCGGCGTGGACGAGGGAGACGAAGTCGATGGCCGGGTGGGCGGCGAGGGCGTCGGCGACCTGCTGCGCGCTGACCGCGCTGTCAAAGGGGACGGCCAGGTCCACGACCTCGACCCCGCAGGAGCGCAGCCAGTTGCCGAAGGTCTGCCCGTACGGGCCGGTGACGATGTTGAGCGCGGTGGAGCCGGGGTGCGCGGCGCCGCGGATCGCGGCCTCCAGCGGCAGCAGCGCCTCACCCTGGGTGACGATGACGTCCGCGGTGGTGTGCAGCAGTGCGGCCACCTGGTCCTCGATCGCCGCGAACTCGGCGGCGCTGAGCGGGGGGAGGTCGAGGAAGGGACTCACGGTAGCGGCCTTTCGGACATGAGGTGGTGGGTGCCGGAACGAGTCTGCCGCATCTTCGCTGCTTACAGGGAACACGCCCGTCGGTAGAGTGCGGGCCATGAGCGATGGCGCGGTGCTGCACGTCCGGGGTCGGGTGCTGGTCGGTCCGGAGGACGTCCGGGACGAACTCTGGGTCGTGGACGGCCGGGTGAGCTTCACCCGACCGCCCGGCGCCGAGGACGTCCGGACGGTGACCGGCTGGGTGCTGCCCGGCCTGGTGGACGCGCACTGCCACGTCGGCCTGGACGCGCACGGCGCCGTCGACGCGGAGACCAGCGAGAAGCAGGCGCTCACCGACCGTGACGCCGGCACCCTGCTGATCCGCGACGCCGGCTCGGCCGCCGACACCCGGTGGATCGACGAACGCGAGGACCTGCCCCGGATCATCCGCGCCGGGCGGCACATCGCCCGTACCCGCCGTTACATCCGCAACTACGCGCACGAGATCGAGCCCGGCGACCTCGCCGCGTACGTCCGTGCGGAGGCCCGGCGCGGCGACGGCTGGGTGAAGCTGGTCGGCGACTGGATCGACCGCGAGCGCGGCGACCTCGCCGCCTGCTGGCCCGGCGACGCGCTGGCCGAGGCGATCGCGGCGGCGCACGAGGAAGGCGCGCGGGTCACCGCGCACTGCTTCGCCGCCGAGTCGCTGCCGGACCTGCTGGCGGCCGGCATCGACTGCATCGAGCACGCCACCGGGCTGACCGAGGAGCTGATCCCGGCCTTCGCCGAGCGCGGCGTGGCGATCGTCCCGACGCTGGTCAACATCGCCACCTTCCCGGGCCTGGCGGCCGGCGGCGAGGCAAAGTTCCCGGCCTGGGCGGCCCACATGCGGCGGCTGCACGAGCGCCGCTACGCCACCGTCGGTGCCGCGCACGACGCCGGCATCCCGGTGTTCGTCGGCACGGACGCGGGCGGCTCGCTGGCGCACGGGCTGGTCGCGGAGGAGGTGGCGGAGCTGGTGAAGGCGGGGCTGAGCCCGGCGCAGGCGCTGTCGGCGGCCAGCTGGGGGGCGCGGGAGTGGCTGGGGCGGCCGGGGCTGGAGGAGGGCGAGTCGGCCGACTTCGTGGTGTACGGGGAGGACCCGCGGGCGGACGTCCGGGTGCTCGCCGACCCGCGGCTGGTGGTGCTGCGCGGGCGGCCGGTGGCGTGAGCGGGTGGCTGGTGGTGCTGCGCGGGCGGCCGGTGGGGTGAGCGGGTGGCCCGTCATGGCCGGCCGCCGGGCCGGGCGGCCCCGGGTCCGTGTGCATGATCATCCGCTGAACGCGCTGTCGGTGTAGGCCGATAGGGTGGCCACCATGGCACCGCGTCCACTGAACGAGATCGTCGAGCCCGGTTGGGCCACCGCCCTGGAGCCCGTCGGCGGGCAGGTCGCCGCCATGGGCGACTTCCTGCGCGCCGAACTGGCCGCCGGCCGTACCTACCTGCCGTCCGGGCCGAACGTGCTGCGGGCCTTCCAGCAGCCCTTCGCCGACGTGCGGGTGCTGATCGTCGGACAGGACCCGTACCCGACCCCGGGTCACGCCGTCGGGCTCAGCTTCTCGGTGGCGCCGGAGACCCGGCCGATCCCGGCCAGCCTGATCAACATCTTCCAGGAGTACGGCAGCGACCTCGGCCTGCCCCAGCCGTCCAACGGCGACCTCACCCCGTGGACGCGGCAGGGCGTCCTGCTGCTCAACCGCGCGCTGACCACCGCGCCGCGCAAGCCCGCCGCGCACCGGGGCAAGGGCTGGGGGGAGGTCACCGAGCAGGCGATCCGGGCGCTGGTGGCGCGCGGCGGCCCGCTGGTGGCGATCCTGTGGGGGCGCGACGCCCGCAACCTGCGGCCGCTGCTCGGTGAGGTCCCGGCGATCGAGTCGGCGCACCCGAGCCCGTACTCGGCGAGCGGCGGCTTCTTCGGCTCGCGGCCGTTCAGCCGGGCGAACGAGCTGCTGGCGCGGCAGGGGGCGCAGCCGGTGGACTGGCGACTGCCGTAGCAGACCGGAGTCAGCGGCAGGCGTCAATCTCACTCCAACGAGTGAAATGACGTTCTGTGTGGCTCCTGTGACGGACTGTTCGAGAAGACTGGCGGCTCACCGTTCGGAACGCCGGCCCCTCCCCGCCTGTCGCGGGTGACGTCCGGGCGCGCTCCGGATCAACAGCACCTGTGGGGGTACCGCCATGTCTTCTCGTTCCGCCAGTTCGATCCGTTCGGCCCGTTCGGCCCGCTCCGCCGGCTCCGTCCGCCGAACCGCTTCCGCCGCCGCCGTGGTCGCGGCCTGCACGCTGCTCACCGTCCCGCCCGCGTACGCCGCCCCGGCCGTCCCGGCGGCCACCGCGTCGTCCGCTCCGTCGTCCGCCGCCTCGCCCGGCAAGGCGCGCGCCGTCACCGCCGAACTCGCCCTGGACGTCAGCCTGTTGAACAAGGCGGTCGACGTCCCCGTGGACCTCGCGCTCAACAAGGTGGAGACGCCGGCCCAGCGCGAGGGCTCGCTCCTCACCGCCAAGGTCGACGGCGTCGACCAGCAGGGCCCGGTCACCCTGGTCAAGGCCGACGTCGGCACGGCCGTGACCCGCATCGATGCCACGGGCACCGCCGCCTCCGTCAAGCTGGTCAACGCCGACGTGCACGCCCCCGGCCTGCCCGCCACCACGCTGATCGGCCTGGAGGCGATGAGCGCCGAGGCGACCTGCCCCGTCGACGGGCAGCCGACCGCGGACGTCGTCGCGCCCGCCAAGCTGACGGTGCTCGGCAAGCCCGTCACCATCGGCCTGTACGGGCCGACCAAGGTGGACGTGCCGCTGATCGGCAGCGTGTCGGTGGAGCTCTCCAAGAAGAGCACCACCTCGACCACCGCCTCCGCCTCCGCCCTGGAGGTCCAGGTGGAGGTGAACCCGCTGAACCTGAACGTCGCCAAGGTCACCGGCAAGATCACCGTGGCCTCGGTGAGCTGCGAGAAGCCCTCGGTGCCGGCTGCCGGCGCGACCCCGACCCAGGCCCCGACGTCGCCCGCGCCGACCGGTACCGCCGCCACCGCCCAGCCGGTCGCCGACACCACCACCAACCGCGCCGTCGTCCCGCAGGCCGCCACCGAGAAGCCCGGCCCGTCGCAGAAGCCGGCCGCCGGCCTCGCCGCGACCGGCGGCAGCAGCGCCACCGGCCCGCTGGCCGCCGGGGCCGCCGCCCTCGTCGCCGGCGGGGCCGGCGCCCTGTGGGCCACCCGGCGCCGCCGGGCCGCGCACGCCCGCCGGCACTGATCCCCGGCCCTCGCGGTGCGGGAGCGCCGTCCCGGGTGCCACCCAGGTGCCCCGGGCGCCGCTCCCGCACCGGGCGCCGCCTCCGGCACTCCGGTTGCGGCCCTGGCACTCCCGCACAGTGACCGTGCCAATACGGAGGGTTGGTTCACATCCGCGTTACACGAGAGGAACAACCGGGAAACGGCGGCTTGCGACGCTACGCGGGCACCCACCACCCAGCAATGCGAGGTACACCGCCGTGGCAATCAAGGCCGAGTACATCTGGATCGACGGCACCAAGCCGACCGCGAAGCTCCGTTCCAAGACTCGGGTCCTGCCCAACGCGGACAAGATCCCGACCTGGGGTTTCGACGGCTCCTCGACCAACCAGGCGGAGGGCCACGCCTCGGACCGCGTGCTGGACCCGGTGAAGGTCGTGCCGGACCCGATCCGCGGCGGTGACAACATCCTCGTCCTGTGCGAGGTGCTGGAGACCGACGGCACCCCCCACAAGTCCAACACCCGCGCCCTGCTGCGCGAGGTCGACGAGAAGTACGCGGCCCAGGAGTCGATCTTCGGCATCGAGCAGGAGTACACCTTCTTCAAGGGCTCCCGCCCGCTCGGCTTCCCGGAGGGCGGTTTCCCGGCCCCGCAGGGCGGTTACTACTGCGGCATCGGCGCCGAGGAGGTCTTCGGCCGCGAGATCGTCGAGCTGCACCTGGACCGCTGCATCGACGCCGGTCTGGCGATCTGCGGCATCAACGCCGAGGTCATGCCCGGCCAGTGGGAGTTCCAGATCGGCCCGGTCTCCTCGCTGACCGTCTCGGACGACCTGTGGATCGCCCGCTACCTGCTGTACCGCACCGCCGAGGAGTTCGGCATCGACGCCACCCTGGACGCCAAGCCGGTCAGGGGCGACTGGAACGGCGCGGGCGCGCACACCAACTTCTCCACCAAGGCGATGCGCGAGGGCTACGACGCCATCATCACCGCCTGCGAGTCGCTCGGCGCCTCCCAGGACAAGGTGCTGGAGCACGTCAGCCAGTACGGCGACGACATCCAGTCCCGCCTGACCGGCAAGCACGAGACCGCCCCGTGGAACGTCTACAGCTACGGCGTCTCCAACCGCGGCGCGTCGGTCCGCATCCCGTGGCAGGTCGAGGTGGAGCAGAAGGGCTACATCGAGGACCGTCGCCCGAACGCCAACGTCGACCCCTACGTCGTCACCCGCCTCATGATCAACACCTGCTGCGAGGCCCTGGAGAAGGCCGGCCAGGTCTGATCCGCCCCCGCCGCGCACCGGCCGCCGGTCCTCCCGTACGAGGGAGGGCCGGCGGCCGTCGTCGTCGGGCATAATCGCTCGCATGACCGCTTCCGCCCGCCGTGTTCTCGTGCGACGTCTGCACGTGGACCTGGTGCGGGTGTGCGCGGCCGCGTGTTGCCGGTGAGTGTCTCCGTCCTCATCCCGCAGGCAACCCGGCGTAGGAGCGTGTCCGTCCATGTCGATCGTGTTCCACTGGTTCCTTCCCACCAACGGTGACAGCCGGCAGATCGTCGGGGGCGGGCACGGGTCCACGCCGGGGGCGGCGGGCACGGACCGGCCGCCGAGCCTGGGGTACCTGGGGCAGGTCGCCCGCAGCGCCGAGCAGTTGGGGTTCGAGGGGGTGCTGACGCCGACCGGTGCGTGGTGTGAGGACGCCTGGCTGACGACGGCGATGCTGACGCAGGTGACGGAGCGGCTGAAGTACCTGGTGGCGTTCCGGCCCGGGCAGATCAGTCCGACGCTGGCCGCGCAGATGGCCGCGACGTACCAGCGGCAGTCCGGCGGGCGGCTGCTGCTGAACGTGGTGACCGGCGGGGAGTCCGCCGAGCAGCGCGCCTACGGGGACTTCCTGGACAAGGACGCCCGGTACGCGCGGACCGGGGAATTCCTGGACATCGTCCGGCGGCTGTGGGCGGGCGGGACGGTCGACCACCACGGGCCCCATCTGCGGGTCGAGCGGGCCCGGCTGAACCGGCTGCCGGAGCCGGTGCCGGCGGTGTACTTCGGCGGCTCGTCCCCGGCGGCCGGCGAGGTCGCGGCGCGGTCCGCGGACGTCTACCTGACCTGGGGCGAACCGCCCGCCCAGGTGCGGGAGAAGATCCGCTGGATCCGCGAACTCGCCGCCGCCCGCGGGCGGGTGGTGCGGTTCGGGATCCGGCTGCACGTGATCACCCGGGACACCGCCGCGCAGGCCTGGGCGGAGACCGAGCGGCTGCTCGCCGGAATGGACCCGGGGCACGTGCGCCGGACCCAGCGGGCGCTCGCCGAGAGCGAGTCGCAGGGCCAGCGGCGGATGCTCGCGTTGCACGGCGGCTCGGCCGAGCGGCTGGAGGTGCACCCGGGGCTGTGGGCCGGGATCGGCCTGCTGCGCGGCGGCGCCGGGACGGCCCTGGTGGGCAGCCACCGCGAGGTCGCGGACCTGATCACCGAGTACCACGAGCTGGGGATCGACGAGTTCGTGCTGTCGGGCATGCCGCACCTGGAGGAGGCGTACTGGTTCGGCGAGGGCGTGCTGCCGCTGCTGGCCGCCCGCAACCTGTGGCACCGGCCGTGAACCCGCAAACCGCTGGTCAATCCGCCAGGGCGGCCGGAGAATTCACGGCATGACGCTGCCCCTGCTCCTCCTCGACGTGGACGGACCGCTCAACCCCTACGCCGCACCGAAGACCCGGCGGCCGCAGGGGTACGACACCCACCGCCTGCTCCCGACCTGGTGGGCGGACCGGCAGGCGCGCCACTCCCACGCGCGGGCGAAGCCGCTGCGGGTGTGGCTGAACCCGGCGCACGGGCCGGAACTGCTCGGCCTGCCGTACGAACTGGTGTGGGCCACCGGCTGGATGGGCGAGGCGAACACCCACATCGGCCCGAACCTCGGACTGCCCGAACTCCCCTACATCCAGTGGACGGACCTGTTCGGGCAGGACCCGGACGGCCTGCACTGGAAGACCCGGGACGTGGTCGCCTGGGCGGACGGCCGCCCGTTCGTCTGGGTGGACGACGAACTCGGCCCGCAGGACACCGCCTGGATAGCCGCCCACCACCCCGCCCCCGCGCTCACGTTCCACGTCAACCCCCGACTCGGCCTGCTGGCCGCCGACTTCACGGCCCTGCGCGAATGGGCGGTCGCGGCATGAGGATCGGGACGGTCGAACGGCTGCGGCGCTACCCGGTGAAGTCGCTGCTGGGGGAGGAGCTCGCGGCGGTCGGAGTGGACGGGCGCGGCCTGGAGCGGGACCGCGGCCGCGCCCTGCTCGACCTCGACACCGGGAAGGTCGCCAGCGCCAAGAACCCGCGGCTGTGGGCGGGCCTGCTCGGTTACACGGCGGCGACCACGGCGGGCGGCGTGGTGATCACCGGCCCGGACGGGCGGTGCGTGGACGAGGAGGAGCTGTCGGCGGCGCTCGGCCGCAAGGTCGCCCTGATCGCCGAGCGCCCGCCCGGGGCGACGATCGAGCGGGCCGTGCCGGAGGAGGTGCTGGCGCACGGCATCGAGGCCGAAGTCGACGTCACCGTCAATGAGTTGGGCCGGGCCGCGCCGGACGGCGGCTTCTTCGACTTCGCCCCGCTGCACCTGGTCACCACCTCGACGCTGGCCGCGACCGGCGCCGAGGCGGAGCGCTACCGCCCGAACCTGGTGATCCGTACCGAGGACGAGGGGTACGTCGAGAACGCCTGGGTGGGGCGGGAGGTGGCGATCGGGCCGGCGCTGCGGCTGCGCATCGTGGTGCCCACGCCGCGCTGCGCCGTCCCGACCCTGCGGCACGGGCCGCTGCCCCGGAGCACGTCGGCCCTGCGCGTCCCGGCCGAGCGGAACCGCCTGGTCCCGCTGGAGGGCATGCCCGCGCTGCCCTGCGCGGGGGTGTACGCGCAGGTGCTGGTGCCCGGCCGGGTCGCGGTGGGGGATGCGATCAGGCTGGGCTGAGGTTGGGCCGGGGCCGGGGCAGGGGCAAGCGGAGGGGTCAGGCTGGGCCGAGGACGGCGGCGAGGGCGTCCAGGAAGCGGTCGGTGGTGGCCTCGTCCCGGACGGCGATCCGCAGCCACTCCTCGCCCAGCCCCGGGAAGGTGTCCCCGCGCCGGACGGCGAAGCCGCGCCCGCGCAGCCGCTCCCGGACGGCCGCCGCCTCCGGCAGCCGTACCAGGACGAAGGACGCGGCCGGCTCGCCGTACACCCGAAGAGTCGGGAAGGCGGCCAGGCCCTTCAGCAAGTACGTCCGCCACAGGGCCAGTTCGGCGGCCGCCTCCTCCGCCTCGGCCAGCGCGGCCGGGCTGCTGCACGCCTCGGCGGCGGCCAGCGCGGGGGTGGAGACCGGCCAGAGCGGCTGGGCGGCGCCGAGCGCGGCGATCAGCGGCGCGGGCCCGAGGACGTAGCCGATCCGCAGCCCGGCCAGGCCCCAGGTCTTGGTGAGGCTGCGCAGGACGACCACCTGGCCGGGCAGGTCCCGGGTCGGGGCGAGGGACTCGCGTTCGCCGGGCACGGTGTCCATGAACGCCTCGTCGACCACCAGGGTGCGTCCGGGGCGGGCGAGCGCGGCGACGGCGTCGGCGGGGTGCAGGACGGAGGTCGGGTTGGTGGGGTTGCCGAGGACGACCAGGTCGGCCTCCTCCGGGACGGCCCCCAGCCGGAACCCGTCCTCGGGGGGCAGCAGCACCCGGTGCACCTGGTGTCCGGCGTCCCGCAGCGCCGCCTCGGGTTCGGTGAACTGCGGGTGGACCACGATGATGTGACGTGCCGTCAGGACGCGGGCCAACAGGACGAAGGCCTCCGCCGCCCCCGAGGTGAGCAGCACCTCGTCGGCCGGCCGCCGGTGCCGGGCGGCCACCGCGGCGCGGGCGGCGCCCTGGTCGGGGTAGGCGGCGAGGTCGCCGAGGGTCGCCGCGAGCCGGTCGCGCAGCCAGGTCGGGGGTGTGCCGGTGCGGACGTTGACGGCGAGGTCGACCAGGCCGGACCCGTCGGCGCGCACCTCGGCGTCGCCGTGGTGGCGCAGGTCGGGTTCGGGGGCGGTCACGCGGGGTCTCCTTGCGGGTGGGCGGGCGCATCGGGGGTGAGCGGGTGGAGGGGCAGCCCCGGGACGCGGTGGACGTCGTACGCGCCTGGCGGCACGCTCAGCGCCGCGCCGTCGCCGAGGGCGACCAGCGCGACGGCGTGCCCGTGCGCGGCCAGGTCGACGGCCAGGTCGACAGCCAGGTCGACAGTCGGGTCGACGGCCGCGCCGGCGGCCGCCCCGGCGCCGTCGTCCGCCGCGATCCGCCTGGTCCCGGGCCGCAGCAGTTCGGCGACCGCCCCGACCGCGCCCGGCGCGCCCACGACCGCCGACGCGCGCCGCAGTTCCGCCAGCGCGCGCGGTACCAGCAGGTCGTGCGCGCCGGGCCCGAGCCCGACGACGGCGAGGCGTCCGCGGACCGCCGCCCGGGCGATCGCGACCGTCGCCGCGGCGGACTTCCGTTTGGTGGCGACGAGTTCGCCACCCGGGGCGCTCGCCAGGGCGGCCGCCTCGGCGACGCTCGCGGTGCCGACGGCCGCGCCGACCAGGTCCGACGGGTTCGGCACCGCCACCGCGGCCAGGGCCGCCGCCGGGTGCTCGTCCACCGGCACCCCGCCGAGGCAGAACGCGGCCCAGCGCACCTCCGGGTGGTCCGCCTTGCCGGCCACCGTCGCCAGCCGGGCGATCGAGGCGCGGGCCAGACCGTGTTCGGCCAGGGTGTCCGTGATCAGCCGCATCAGCTCGGAGTCCGTGGCGCCGCCGCCCGCGCCGACCCCGACGACCAAGGTGCGCGGGTGCACGAGGAGCACGTCCTCGCCGGGGTGGGCGCGGTCGGTGACCCGCAGGACAGGGCCTGGCTGCGCGACGGGCGGGGCGGTGGCCGGGGGAGGGCTGCTGGTCAGGACGGCCCGGACGCCGAGCAGGGCGGCGAGTTCCTCGGCCAGTTCGTCGGCGCCGCTGTCGCGGCCGGTCAGCGGGACGGCGTAGCGCAGGTCCAGGTCCAGGCTGACCAGGCCGGGCCCGCCCGGGCGCAGGTGCGAGCCGTCGATCAACAGCCGCACGGTGGTCGCGACCGGCGCGAGGCAGACCACCAGGTCGTCCCGGCCGAGGGCGTACTCCAGGGCCTCGGTCGGACCGAAGCAGGCACTGACCACCGCGGTGTGGATGCGGGTGGTCTCGGGCCAGGCGGCGTGGATCTCGTCGGCGAGCAGGCGGCCCGTCCCGTTGAGGGCGACCAGTCCGATCACGTCCCGCTCCTTCACCCAAAGCCCCGCGAACCCCGCGTACGGGCATCCGCGATCCCGCCACCAGGGCCCCCGTGATCCCATCACGCCCGGTCGGAACGGGTCAATCGGGGCGGCTGTGACGTGGACCGCCGACGGGCGGCAGCTGTTCGTCTGTTCTTCACTTGTCTTGTGCGGTACACGACACGGCGCGATCCTACTGTTCTCGGCGCTCCAACCAGGCAGCCCCGACGCACGGAGGACCCGATGGCCTTCGCACGACTCCGCACCCCCGGAACCACGTCCCCCCGCCGCCCCACCCGCCGCCCGCTCCGCCGACCCCTCACCGCCCTCGCCGCCGGGCTCGGCCTCGTCGGCGGCTCGCTCGGCCTGTGGGCCGCCGGCGGCAGCGCGGCCGCCGACACCGCCGGCGGGCTGCCCTCGCCCGACCACGTGATCGTCGTGATGATGGAGAACCACGCCTACTCGCAGGTCATCGGCAGCAGCTCCAGCGCGCCGTACATCAACAACACGCTGGTCGCCGGCGGCGCCGCGCTCACCCAGTCCTTCGCGCTCACCCACCCCAGCCAGCCCAACTACTACATGCTGTTCTCCGGCAGCGCCCAGGGCGTCACCGACGACAGCTGCGTCGACGTCGGCGCCCTCCAGCAGCCCAACCTGGGCTCCGAACTGCTCGCCGCCGGCCAGACCTGGGCCAGCTACAACGAGGGCCTGCCCGCCCAGGGCGCCACCGACTGCCGCGTCGACAACTACGCGCAGAAGCACAACCCGTGGTTCGGCTTCGGCAACGTGCCCGCCTCCAGCGCCTACGGCATGGACGCCTTCCCGACCGACTACACCACCCTGCCCAAGGTCTCCTTCGTCATCCCGGACCTGTGCAACGACATGCACGACTGTTCCGTCGGCACCGGTGACACCTGGCTGCAGACCAACCTCGCCGCCTACGCCACCTGGGCCAAGAGCCACAACAGCCTGCTCGTGGTCACCTTCGACGAGGACAACCGCCTCGCCGGCAACCGCATCCCGACCGTCGTCTACGGCGCCCACGTCACCCCCGGCAGCAGCACCGGCACCACCTACAACCACTACAACGTGCTGCGCACCCTGGAGGACCTCGCCGGGCTGACCACCCACGCGGGCAACGCCGCCAACGCCACCGACATCACCGGCATCTGGAACTGACGCCCGTGTACGTCGCGGACTCCCGCAGCTCCAAGGCCCCCGCCGCCCCGGCCTCCGCAACGGAGCCGCCGGGGCGGCGCGGCGCCGCCCTGCGCGCCGTACCCGGGACGGTGCTCGCCCTCGGCGCCGTCAGCCTGGTCACCGACATCTCCTCCGAGATGGTCACCGCCGTCCTGCCGCTCTACCTGCTCACCGGCCTCGGCCTCTCCCCGCTCGGGTTCGGGCTGCTGGACGGCATCCAGAACGGGTTCAGCGCGCTCGTGCGCCTCGCCGGGGGCCACCTCGCCGACCGTCGCGGCCGTGACGGCGCCGCCCGCCACAAGGCCGTCGCGGCCGTCGGCTACGGCCTGTCCGCGCTCTGCAAACCGCTGCTGCTGCTCGTCCACACCGTGCCGCTGATCGGCGCCGTGATCGCCGTCGACCGTACCGGCAAGGGCCTGCGCACCGCGCCCCGGGACGCGATGATCTCGCTCTCCACCGAACCCGCCCACCGCGGACGGGCGTTCGGCGTGCACCGGGCGATGGACACCGCCGGCGCCCTGCTCGGCCCGCTCACCGCCTTCCTCGTGCTGCGCCTGGCGGGCGGGCCGATGCTCGCCGACGGGGGCGAACGGCACGGCTACAACGCGGTGTTCACGGTCAGCGCGTGCGTCGCCGCCCTCGGCGTACTGGTCCTGCTGCTGTTCGTGCCGAACCGGACGTCGGCTGACGATTCGTCAACTGCCGTACCCTCGCTGCGTGACAGCCTCACCATGCTGCGGCTTCCCGGGCTGCGACGGCTCACGCTCTGCGCCGTCCTGCTCGGACTCACCACCGTCAGCGACTCCTTCCTCTACCTCCTCGTCCAGCGCCGGCTCGGCCTCTCCGTCGACCTGTTCCCGCTGCTGCCGCTGGGCACCGCCGCCGCCTTCCTGCTGCTCGCCGTCCCGCTCGGCGCCCTCGCCGACCGGATCGGCCGCCGCCGGCTCTTCCTCGGCGGGCACGTGCTGCTGCTGCTCGCGTACGGGCTGCTGCTCTCGCCGGCCGGCGGCCCGGCGGTGGCCGTCTGCGTCCTCGTGCTGCACGGCGCCTTCTACGCGGCCACCGACGGCGTGCTCGCCGCCGCCGCGGCCGACGCCGTCCCGGCCGGGCAGCGCGGCGCCGGACTCGCCCTGGTCGGCACCGGGCAGGCCCTCGCCCGGTTCGCCTGCTCGCTGCTGTTCGGCGCGCTGTGGAGCGCGGTCGGCGGCACCGGCGCGCTGGGCTGGTCGGCGGGGGCGCTCGCGCTCTGCGTGCTCGGCGCGGCCGCCGTCCTGCGTGAACCCGCCGCCACCACCACCGTCGAGGAGAGCCCGTGAACCGACTCCAGAACCGGACCAGGGTGATCATCCTCCTGGCCGCCGTCCTGCTGCTCGGCGCCGTCGGCACCGGGGCCGTCCTCCACGCCGCCGACCGCACCGCCCGGCGCGACCAGGCCCAGCCCGGCGGCCCCGCCGTCACCGAGGGCGCCGTCACCCTGCAAGAGCCCTCCGAGGGGCGGAAACTGGTCTTCCGCAACATGGCCTGGGGCCCGCACCGCGACGAACTCACCGCCGTCCCCGCCGACCGCCCGGACGGTCCGCGCACCGCCTCCGGCGTCCAGTGCCTGCGCTTCTACGCCGCCGCCGGCACCGGCATCTGCCTCCAGGCCCAGCACGGCGCCCTGGAGGACACCTACCGAGCCGTCGTCCTCGACGACCACCTGCGCGAACGGCGCTCCTACCCGGCGGCCGGCATCCCCACCCGCTCCCGGGTCTCCCCGTCCGGACACCTCGCCGCCTGGACGGTCTTCGTCAGCGGCGACTCCTACGCGGGCACCGACTTCTCCACCCGCACCTCCATCGTCGACGTCCGCGACTGGAACCTCCGGGACAACCTGGAGACCTTCGACGTGATCAAGGACGGCCACCCGTACCAGGCCCACGACATCAACATCTGGGGCGTGACCTTCGCCGACGACAACACCTTCTACGCGACCCTCGCCACCGGCGGCCACACCCACCTCGCCCGCGGCGACCTCGCCGCCCACACCCTCACCACCCTGCACGAGAACGTCGAGTGCCCCTCGCTCTCCCCGGACGGCACCCGCATCGCGTACAAGAAGCGCGTCCCCGGCCTGTCCCCCGATGCCCCCTGGCGCCTGTACGTCCTCGACCTCGCCACCATGACCGAGACCGCCACCGCCGAACAGCGCAACATCGACGACCAGGCCGTCTGGTCGGACAGCGGTACGCTCCTCTACGCCATGCCCGGCGACTACGGCGCCGACCTGTGGACCGTCCCCGCCGACGGCGGCGGCGCCCCCCGGCGGGTAACCCAGGCCGCGGTCGCCCCCGCCTACCTGGGCTGAGGAACTCTCGGCTACGGTCCCTCGTCGAGCACAATGACGTCCTGATCGAACGGGGGAACGACAATCGTGGACGGCATCCCGCCCGAGCGCGCGGTCACCGACTCCTGGCCGGCCCTGCACGGCCGACCCGTCCTGCGGCGCACCGTCGCCGTCGGACTGGTCCTCTGCGTGTCCGTCGCGGCCGCCCTCGTGGTGCGCGGCGTCAACTCGCTCACCGCCGGCCGCGTCGGCCGCGAGACCGACCGCGACCGGGCCGAACTCCTCGCCGGCCTCCACCCCTCCCAGCACCCCGGCGTCGGCCGCTCCTACGTCCCCGTCGGCGCCATCTACACCCACACCCCCGACGGCGCCCCCATCGCCTACCTGCACTACCGCGTCGCGGGCAAGGACGTCGGCCTCGGCGACTTCCTCCGCGCCTACGACCTCCCGGCCCCCGGCCCCGCCGCCCCCCTCCCCGCCGACCTCACCGCCGCCCTCGGCGGCGACGGCCCGGCCGAGGCCCCCGAACTCCTCCCGGACCCCGAGCCCGCCCCGACCCCCACCCCGTCACCCACCCTCTCCCTCACCCCCACCGCCGACCCGGCGCCCCCGGCACCCCCTGGTCTCCAGGCCGCCGACCCCGACGCCGAACCAGACGCCGACGCCGACGCCGACCCCACCCCGGACCTCGACGACGACACCCCCTCCGTCACCCTCCCCCCGACCCCGACCCCGACCTCCACCCCGACACCCACACCCACACCCACCCCCTCCCTCACCCCCACCACGCCCCCCACCCACCCCCAGACCACCCGCCGCATCTACGTCGCCACCATCCCCGGCGCCGCCCCCGGCGCCGCCGACATCTACATCCGCGCCACCGGCTGAGCCCGCAGCGCGGCAGCTCAGGCCACGTCCCGGTCGATGGTGAACGCCATGACGCTCCCCGGCTGGAGCGGGAAGGGCAGCTGGATCAGGCCTGCCGTGTTGTTGAAGGGGGCGGGGAAGGTGGCCCGGACACTTGCGCCGTGGGCCGCCCCGAGTGCGCTGATCTCCGAGGCGTTCACGCTCAGGCGGGTAGGTTTGAGAGCAGGGTCGATGGTGAGCCGGTACTCGGCATCGGTGACGTGGCGGAACACCTGAGCCTGGATGCGGACCCGGCGATCATGGCCCACGAACTTGCGTGCCGTGATGCTCAGCTCGACGAGATGGCCCATGGTGACCTGGGCGTCGCGAGGCACCGAGAAGTGGTCGATCCGGGCTCGCCCGCCGGCGACGGTCTCATGCGTCGAGGGCCTGCGTTCCAGGTCCCGGTTGTCCACCCGGACCGCTCCGATGGTGAAGACCTCGGGATCGTCCGGATCCAGGTTGTCGTCGACCATCCACCGGAGCAGGCACTCCGGCCCGGTGAATCCGTCCAGGCCCGCGTCGTCGTTGGAGGCGAGACAGGCGATGGTCACCGTCTTGGGGAGGACGTCGATCCGGTAGGAGATCCGGAAGCTCTGGTAGAGGTAGTCGGGGTGGGCGTCGCCTGCGGGCGCAGGTGAGAGCAGGCAGTCGTAGCGGTAGGCGGACAGCGCGCCGGAGAACAGCGGATCGCGTACCGGGCCGAGGACGTCCTGCATGCCGCGAAGGACGGCGCTGTCCACCTGCTCCGTGGTCTCCCGCACGGTGAGGGATCCGATGGCCAGGGTCACGGCCGCGGCCGAGACGAAGGCGCCGCCGATGAGGCTGAGAACGGTGGCGACGACCTGCTGGTGGGTCAGCAGTGCGGCCGCCACCACGCACGCCAGTCCCGTGGTGAGTGCGAGGATGTTGACGAGCGCCAGGATCTTGCGCAGTTGTCGCTCTCGAGACACGGCCATGCGGCACCCCCGTGGGCGACGTCAGAACGCCGCACCGTCTGCGATGATCCGGACGATCCGCTCGGAGACTTCCCCGATCTCCTGCGCCGTACGAACGTTATCGGACTGATTGTCCGTCAGAAACACCATGGCGATGGGAGTGGCCGGATGGAGGACGATGCCCGCATCGTTGACGATGCCACGTAGGCTGCCGGTCTTGTGCCGCACCGGGACATCGTCGTCCAGCCGGGACGGAATCCTGTCGTTCCTCAGGTAGTTGACCAGGTACCGGCGGATCGGCTCCAGATGCGGCGCCCGGTCGATGTGCTCGACCAGCCGCAGCACGTCCTCGGCGGTGGTGGTGTTGGCGCGTCCGAGGGGGCCGAGTTCACGCTCGGAGAACCCTGCCGGGAAGAGGGTCGCGTGTAGTCCGAGTGTCTTGATCGTGGAGTCGATCCGGTCCTGACCCAGCACCGCGCGAAGGTGCTCGGCCGCTGGATTGTCACTGGTCACCAGGGTGAAGCCACACAGCTCCCGTACGGTGACGGTCGAATCGGGGTCGAGGGCTTGGAGCACGCTCGGGTACATGGTGCCGGGAAGGGATCCGATGCGGACCCGGGCGTCCAGGTCGACTTCGCCGCGCTCGGCCCACTCGAAGAGCGCGACCCCCAGGATCATCTTCGCCAGGCTCGCGGCGGGCAGCACGAGGTCCGCACGGTGGGCGACGGTGAGCTGCGGGTTGCCGAGTGTCTTGACCAGGACGCTGCGCACACCCGCGTTGGTACCTTGGGCGAACTCCTCGATCTGTGCGGCGATCGCAGTACGCACGCCGTCGGAATCGACCATCAGGCCACCCCGTTCCTTTCGCGCCGGTTGGGTTCAGGCTAACTGTCGTCTACCCGCCCGGGGGCATCACACGCCATGTGCTAGGAGCGCATCCTCGCGTCCAACTCGACGGCCTGGCGGGCAAGATCCGCATCGCCCACGGTGGCGCCGAGCCCCTGCTGGGCTGAGCGCGGCCCCCGGCGTCTGTGGCTGAACCGCCGCGCGGTCCGGCACTTCGGCGTACGTTGGGGGGCCGGGGCGGCCCGGCGGTGACGGTCGGTCCGGGCGTGCGCGTGCGGCGGCAGGCGGCCGTAGTGGTCGGGCCGTTCGCGTGTCCATGCCCTCCCCGGTGGCGTTAACCCGGCGGGAACCGCACCGGAGGAGGAGCCGATGAAGGACAGGACCCCCAGGGACATCGCCGTCGACGACCAGCTGCGGGCGGCCGGGGCGGAGGGCGCCCAGTGGCTCAGTGCCGCCGGGTGGGGGCCGCCGGTGACGGTCCCGGTGCAGAGGGCCGCCAGGTGGCAGCAGGAGACCAGGGCCCGGATGCTGGCGGCGCAGGCGGACGAGTCCTGTACGTGGTGCGTCCACCTGCTCAACGGCGGCCCCCAGCCCGTGGTCGTCCACGCCGAGCACCCGACCCACCTGGTCTGCCGCGCCTGCTCCATCGCCGCCCGCCCCCGCCGCGTCTGCCTGGACTGCGGCGGGCCGGCCGCCTCCGCCTCCCCGGCGGACGGCCGCGAGGACGTCTTCATGGGCCCGGTGGCGATCTACACCCGCCTCCGCTGCGCCCCCTGCCACCGCGCCGACCGCCCCGATCCCCTGACCGGCACCTTCGGCAACGGCCCGTCCTGAGACGGGCAGGGCGCGGCCGGGCGGCCCCGTGCGGTTGACTTCGGAACGTGTTCCGAACTAGCGTCGAGCCATGTCGACTCTCACCGTGTCGTTCTCCGACCTGTCGAAGAACTCCAAGCGCGTCGCGGACAGTGTGGAGCGAGTCCAGCGCGTGCACGTCACGCGGCGCGACGGGGAGGACCTGTACCTCACCACTGAGCGTCACGACCGTCAGCGCGAGCAGACCGCGGATGTCGCCGCTCGCCTGTTCGCCGCGTTGATCAGCAGCGATGAGGGCGCGCAGGCAGTGCTCCTGGCTCTCCCCGCCGTCTTCCCCTGGGTCCGGCACCTGTCGGCCGATGAGGTGCGCGAGTTCGTCGTCGACCTCGTGGACGCGACGCGCGACGCCGTGGACCTGGGCGTGCACGCCAATCTGCACCGGGTGATAGTCGAGTGGCGAGCCACCGCGAGAGTGCTGGCGGATCCGGAGCTGGCGGCAGAGCTCGCCAGGCCCCTGCCCGGTGACGATCACGGCGAGGTGATCGAGCCGTGAGCCCGAAGCGCGGTGATGATGTGGCGCCCCCGCCCGTCGGGGCGGAGTGGCGGCTGCGATTCGGTACGACGGAGGCGGCCAAGGGGTGGGCAGAGCTGTGTGCGGAGGCGGCCGGGAACGCCCGCCGCTGTTTCGAGGCGCTCCGGGCGAACCCCCTGTCCACGGGGGATCCGGATCGGCAGCACCGGCTGCGGGGCCGGCTGGCCGCTCGCGTATTCGGGGGTGTCGAGCTGCCGCAGTGGGAGTACGAGGTGACCGCTGGCGGCCGGGTGCGGTACGTGGTGGACGAGGCCGCCCGCGTTGTCCACCTCGTCTATGCCTCGCCCAGGCATCCGAAGGACACCGAGGCGTAGCGGACGGGCGTCCGGCCCTCGGGCCCTGCCGACGCAGGGCCGCCGCCGAGGGGGGTCACGGTGACGCGGGGCTCCCGGGGGTTGCCTGGTAGGTGGCTGCGGCGGAGGTGAAGGAGGTGGCCAGGGACGGGGCTCCGGCCCAGTGCAGGTGCAGGTAGGAGGCGTGGACGTGGCTGCCCGCGAAGCCCTCGGCGCGGGGGCCGGTGGGCAGGCGCCAGCCCCAGGCGGGGTGTTCGCCCGCGCCCGGTTCGCAGACCGTGCGGTGGAACTCGTGGCCGCGCACCCGGGTGCCGGTCGGGGCGAGCGGGGAGTCGTGCAGGGCGACGGCCTCCCGGTAGCCGAGGGTGAGCCGTTCGGTCATCCGGGCTCCGGTGTCCAGCACGCCGCACATCGGCAGGCCGTCCAACTCGCGCCCGAGGTAGAGCAGTCCGGCGCATTCGGCGGCGATCGGGCCGCCGCCGGCGGCGAACGCCGAGATGGCGCCGCGCAGCGCCGTGTTGCCGCTGAGTTCCCGGACGTACAGCTCGGGGAAGCCGCCACCGATCACCAGGCCGGCCGTGCCGTCGGGCAGTGCCGAGGCGTGCAGCGGGTCGAAGGGGACGACCTCGGCGCCTGCGGCGGTGAGGAGTTCGGCGTTCTCGGCGTACGAGAAGGAGAACGCGGCGCCGCCCGCCACCGCGATCCGCGGCGTGCCGGCGACCGGGTCGACCTCGGCCGACGGGTCCCACGGTTCGGCGGTCAACTCCGGTGCCGTCCGCGCAAGTTCGAGCAGGGCGTCCAAGTCGACCGAGGCGGCGACGAGTTCACCCATGTCGGCGACGGCGCGCAGGGCCTCCGCCGAGCGCTCCACGGCGGGGATCAGCCCGAGGTGGCGGGACGGCGTGGCGACGGCGGTGGAGCGGCGCAGCGCGCCCAGCACGGGCACGCCCGAGCCCTCCTCCAAGGCCTCGCGCAGGAGGTGCTCGTGCCGGTCGGAGGCGACCCGGTTGAGGATCACCCCGGCGAGGCGCACCTCAGGGTCCCAGGAGGCGAAGCCGTGCACCAGCGCGGCCACCGACCGGGACTGCGAGGAGCCGTCCACCACCAGGACCACGGGCGCCCGCAGGAGCTTGGCGACGTGCGCGGTGGAGGCCAGCTCCCCCCGCCCGGAGGCTCCGTCGAACAGGCCCATGACCCCCTCGACCACCGCGACGTCGGCCCCTGCCGCACCGTGCAGGAAGAGCGGGGCGATCCGCTCCGGGCCGCACATGAAGGCGTCCAGGTTGCGGCCCGGGCGCCCGGCGGCGAGCGCGTGGTAGCCCGGGTCGATGTAGTCGGGGCCGACCTTGTGCGGGGACACCGCCAGCCCGCGCGCGGCGAGCGCCGCGATCAGGCCGGTGGCGACGGTGGTCTTGCCGGCGCCGGAGGAGGGCGCGGCGATGACGAGGCGGGGGATGGCGGCCAACGGCCTGCCGGCAGTGCTCAACGGTCTACCACTCGATACCGCGCTGGCCCTTGCGGCCGGCGTCCATGGGGTGCTTGACCTTGGTCATCTCGGTGACCAGATCGGCGAATCCGGTCAGCGGCTCGGGCGCGTACCGGCCGGTGATGACGACGTGCTGGCTGCCCGGGCGGTCCTTGAGCACCGACACGACCTCTTCGGGGTCGACCCAGCCCCAGTGCATCGGGTAGGTGAACTCGTCCAGCACGTAGAAGCGGTAGGTCTCGGCCGCCAGGTCGCGCTTGACCTGCTCCCAGCCCTCCTTGGCGGCCGCCTCGCTGTCCATCTCCATCTCGCTGGAACGCTGGATCCACGACCAGCCGGAGCCCATCTTGTGCCAGTCGACCGTCCCGCCCTCGCCGGAGGCGCCGAGCACGCGCAGCGCGTTCTCCTCGCCGACCTTCCACTTGGCGGACTTCACGAACTGGAACACCCCGACGGGCCAGCCCTGGTTCCAGGCCCGCAGCGCCATGCCGAACGCGGCCGTGGACTTGCCCTTGCCGGGGCCGGTGTGCACGGCGGTGATCGGCTGCGTGCGGCGCTGACGGGTCGTCAGGCCGTCGTCGGGGACGCTCTCGGGGACACCCTTGGGCATGTCGGCTCAGGCCGCCTTTCGCATGGTGGTAGCACGGTTCTCGCGCCGGCTGTCCTGCCGGTTCTCGCGGACGAGCGAGGCGACGCCCTCGGGGCGCAGCTCGTCCAGGCTGACGGCGGTGCCGCCGAGCAGCCCGGCCAGGGTGCGGGCGAGGCCGAGCCGGACGGGGCCGGACTCGCAGTCCAGCACCACGCTGGCTGTGCCCTGTGCGGCGAACAGCCCGGCCGCGCGCTGCGACCGGGCGAGCGCGTCCCGCCCGCCGGTGGCCCGGCCGTCGGTCACCACGACCAGCAGCGGGCGGCGGCTCGGGTCGCGCAGCCGCTCCACCCGCAGTACCTCGTGCGCGCGCAGCAGGCCGGCGGCCAGCGGGGTGCGGCCACCGGTGGGCAGCGACTCCAGCCGGGCCGCGCCGACCTCCACGGACGACGTCGGCGGCAGCGCCAGTTCGGCGTCCGCGCCCCGGAAGGTGATCATGCCGATCTTGTCGCGCCGCTGGTAGGCGTCCATCAGCAGGGACAGCACGGCGCCCTTGACGGCGGTCATCCGCTGCCGGGCGGCCATCGAGCCGGAGGCGTCGACGACGAACAGCACCAGGTTGGACTCCCGCCCCTGGCGGACCTGTTCGCGGAAGTCGTCCTTGCGCAGCACCAGCGCCCGGCCGGCCCGCCCGCGCGCGGCCTGGTGCGGTGCGGCGGCCTGCAGGGTGGCGGTCAGGTGCAGGCGGCTGAGCGCGCCCTGGGGGCGCCGGGCGCGCACGGTGTGCCCGCCGGTGGTCTCGGCGGGGGAGCGGCGGCCCTGGGCGCCGTGGCCGGTGCCCTGCACGGTGAACAGCTTGGTCCGGTACGGGTCGCCGGCCGCGACCGGCGCCGACTCCCGTGCGGGGGCGGGGTGTTGGGTCGGTACGGGCTGCTGGAGCGGTTCCTCCGGCTCGGCGGCCGACGCTTCCGGGCCGGAGGCGGGCTCGGGGGCTCCGCCGCCGTCCGGGCCGCCGCCGGGGCCGCCGTCCGGGCCCGGACCGTCGTCCTCGGGGCCGTCGCCCTCGCCCTCGCCCTCAGCCTCTCCCGAACCCCCGGACCCCCCGGACCCCTCGGGCTCCGAAGGCTCCTCGGGCTCCTCGGGCTCCGAAGGCTGCGCGTGCTCCTCCAGCGTCCGGTCGAGCTGCTCCTCGTCCAGCCCCGGCGCGTCGAAGGGGTTGCGGCGGCGCCGGTGCGGCAGCGCCAGCTGGGCGGCCTTGCGGACGTCCTCCTCCAGCACCTCGGTCCGCCCGTCCCAGGCGGCGAGCGCGACGGCGGTGCGGGCCATCACGATGTCGGCGCGCAGCCCGTCGACCTCGAACGCGGCGCACACGGCGGTGATCTGACGCAGCGCCACATCCGTCAGCTCCACCTTGGGCAGCAACTCCCGGGCGGCGGTGATGCGTTCGGCGAGCGCCTGCTCGTCCGCGGCGAACCGCGCGGCGAAGCCGGCCGGGTCGGCGTCGTAGCCGAGCCGGCGGCGGACCACCTCGGCGCGCTCGGCCGGGTCCCGGGTGGCGGCGATCTCGACGGTCAGGCCGAACCGGTCGAGCAGCTGCGGACGCAGCTCGCCCTCCTCCGGGTTCATCGTGCCGACCAGCAGGAAGCGGGCGGCGTGCCGCACCGACACGCCCTCGCGCTCGACGTACGAGCGGCCCATCGCGGCGGCGTCCAGCAGCAGGTCCACGACGTGGTCCTGGAGCAGGTTCACCTCGTCGATGTAGAGCACGCCGCGGTGCGCCTTGGCGAGCAGCCCCGGCTCGTACGCCTTGACGCCCTCGGCGAGCGCCCGTTCCAGGTCGAGCGAGCCGACGATCCGGTCCTCGGCCACGCCGACCGGCAACTCGACCAGCTGGGCGGGGCGTTCGGACGCCGAGGGGCGGTCGTGCGGCCCGTCCGGGCACTGCGGGTCCGGAGCGGCCGGGTCGCAGGCGAACCGGCAGCCGTCGACGGCCGCGAGGGTCGGCAGCAGGCCGGCCAGCGCGCGTACCATGGTCGACTTCGCGGTGCCCTTCTCGCCGCGCACCAGCACGCCGCCCACGGCCGGCGAGACCGCGTTGAGCAGCAGCCCGAGCCGCAGGTCGGGCATGCCGACGATCGCGGTGAACGGATAGCGGACGTCACTCATGCATACTCCCCAGGTGCCCCGGGCGCCAGGAACGGCAGCGATCCGGCCGCCGGCACCCCGCCCTCGATCAGCTTCCACAGCGCGTCGGTGTCCGCGTGTTCCTCGATCAGGTCGCCCAGCCGGTCCAGCCGGGCCTCGCGCGCCTCGGCGAACGAGGTGTCCGGCGCCGGCACGAACGCCCGTCCCGCCAACGCGGCGACCTCGCGCAGGAGTTCACGACGGAAGCCGTCGTTCTCCAGCGCGCCGTGCCAGGTCGTGCCCCACACCGGGCCGACCCGGCAGCCGTCCAGGCCGTGCCCGTCGTCATCGGAGAAGAACGGTTCGCCCCCCTCCACGGCCACCACCCCGTGGTGGATTTCGTACCCCTCGACCCGCTGCCCGTACGCCGTGCCGACCGGCCGCGCCAGCACCTTCTCGGCGCCGAACCGCACGTGCGTCGGCAGCAGGCCCAGGCCGTCGACCGAGCCGGCCCCGGACTCCACCTCGTCCTCGATCCCGCGCGCCAGCATCTGGTAGCCGCCGCACACTCCGAGGACCGGCAGCCCGGCCGCCGCCCGCGCCTTCAGCGCCGGCTCCAGGCCGCGTTCGCGCAGCCAGGCCAGGTCGGCCACGGTGGCCCGGGTGCCGGGCAGCACCACCAGGTCGGCGTCGGCCAGTTCCTCCGGCCGGGTCACCCAGCGCACCAGCACGCCGGGCTCCTGGGCCAGCGCGTCCAGGTCGGTGAAGTTCGACAGCCGGGGGAAGCGCACCACGGCGACCCGCAGCACGTCCGCCCCGAGCGGGCCGCGGCCGTCCACCCGGTCCACCACCGTGGACAGGTCCAGCGAGTCCTCGGCGTCCAGCCACAGGCCCGGCAGCATCGGCAGGGTGCCCAGCACCGGACGGCCGGTCAGCCCGTGCAGCATCTCCAGGCCGGGCGCCAGCAGCCGCGCGTCGCCGCGGAACTTGTTGACGAACCAGCCCGCCACATGCCGCTGGTCCTCCGCCGACAGCAGTGCCAGCGTCCCGTACATCGCCGCGAAGACGCCGCCGCGGTCGATGTCCCCGACCACCACCACCGGCAGCCCGGCGGCCGTCGCCAGGCCCATGTTGGCGATGTCCCGGTCCCGCAGGTTGATCTCGGCGGGCGAGCCGGCGCCCTCACAGACCACCACCTCGTAGCGGCGGCGCAGATCCGCCAGGCACTCCAGCGACCGTTCCAGCAGGACGGGCTTGCGCTCGCGGTAGTCCAGCGCGCCCACCTCGGCGACCGGCCGGCCCAGCAGCACCACCTGGCTGCGGCCGTCCGCGCCCGGCTTCAGCAGCACCGGGTTCATCGCCGCCTCCGGTTCCACCCGGGCCGCCTGCGCCTGCATCGCCTGTGCCCGGCCGATCTCGGCGCCGTCGGCGGTGACGAAGGAGTTCAGCGACATGTTCTGCGCCTTGAACGGAGCGACCCGCACCCCCTGTCGGGCCAGCCAGCGGCAGATGCCCGCGGTCACCACGCTCTTGCCCGCGTCCGAGGTCGTCCCGGCGACCAGCAGTGCGTTGCTCATGCCCTTCCCTTCCACCGTGTCGTCAGCGAGCGCAGCGCGACGTGCCCCGCGACCGTCGTACCCAGGGCCAGCGCGCCCACCCGCCGGGAGAGCACGCAGGCCCGCTCGATGTCGTCGACCGTCACCGGCCGCAACTCCGCGCCCAGCACCGGCCGGTGCTCCACCCGCTCCCCGTACTGGAGGGTCCCGCCCAGTCGGACGCCCACCGCGCCCGCGAAGGCCGCCTCCGCCTGGCCCGCGTTCGGGCTCGGGTGCGCCGAGCCGTCCCGCCGCCAGACCCGCCAGGCCGTTTTCGGCTGCGGCGCGGCGGCCACCGTGAGCAGCGCCGTCAGCCGGGCGCCCGGCCAGCCCGCCACGTCGTCCAGCCGGGCCGAGGCCCAGCCGAACCGGGCGTACCGCGGCGAGCGGTGGCCGACCATCGCGTCCAGCGTGTTCACCGCGCGGAACGCCAGCAGCCCCGGGGTGCCCGCCAGCGCGCCCCAGACCAGCGCGTTCACCACGGCGTCCGCCGTGTTCTCGGCCACCGACTCGACCACCGCGCGGGCGATCTGAGGCCCGTCCAGCGCGCTCGGGTCCCGCCCGCACAGGTGCGGCAGCCGCTCCCGCGCGGCCGTCAGGTCGCCGGTGGCCAGTGACCGGCCGATGGTGCGCGCCTCGCGGGTCAGCGAGGTGCCGCCCAGCACCGTCCAGGTCGCGGCGGCCGCCAGCGCGGTCCGGCCCAGCGGACGCCGGCCCACCGTACGGTCCAGGGCCGCCGCGCCGGCCGCGACCGCGCCCACGCACAGCGCCGTGTACCCGGCGCCGGCCACCCGGTCGTCCTGCCACACCCGCCGCTCCAGCCGGGTCGCCGCACTGCCGAAGACGGCCACCGGGTGGCCGCGCCGGGGGTCGGCGAAGCGGGCGTCGGCGGCGAAGCCCGCGGCGGCGCCGAGCGCGAACGCGGCGGCGCGGGTCAGCGGGCGCACGGCGGGTTCGGCGGAAGGCCGCGTGGGGTCCGGCAGGGCGGGGCAGCCTGCATCGCGTGCGTGTCCTCACTCAGGGTCCGCGCCCTGGATCGACGTACCGGGGGCGAGAGTCTCCTGGCTTCCGGGTCGGACGCACCCCCGGGCCTTCCAGCGGCTTCTGACGGCCCGCCGTGGCGATGTTCCGAGCGTGCTCCCCGGTGACAGTGGCGGGACCGCGCCGGACTCGCACCGGCTTCCTCTGCATGCCTCCGTTTGGCCCCAGGATCCCATCACGCGGCCGAACCGGGAGTCAACCGAGGTCACGGAGGGGTTGGTCACACCTCGGAGCCCCGTCGCCACCTCCGATCCGCCCGCCCCGCCCGACGCCCCGCCGTGCCTGACGCCCGCCCCGCCCGACGCCCCGCCCGAGCCCCCGTCGTGCCCCGGACGGCCCAGCCCGGTGGCCGCCCGCGCGGCCCCCCGGTGAACTGGTGCCCGAACACCGTCCGCACACCGCCCGGACACCGTCCGGTCCAAGACCAGCAGAGCGGGGAGCGATATGCGTTGGGGAACCGCGGCCGTCGTGGCGGCCGCCGTCGTCGGCGCCGGGGCCGCCGTCCTGGTGATCGGCCGTCGGGCCTCCGAGCGGCTGGTCCACCCGGCGAGCGCCGCCCGGGAGTCCGGCCCCGTCCTGGTGCGGAGCCTCGCCGCGGGCCGGATCACCTTCAACCGCCGCCCCGAGAGCCTGCGCCCCGGCCGCTGGGCCGTGGAATGGGACGACCACGGCCACGCCGTCGTCGAGGAGGTCCTGCACAGCGACGAGAACGGCGTCACCCGCCGCCTCGTCCGCGCGGACCGGGGCACCCTCACCCCCGGCACCGAGGTCCACTTCACCCCCCGCGTCCACCTCGGCGACCCCACCGAGGCGCTCGGCCTCCCCTTCACCGACACCGCCGCCGACGGCGAACTCGGCGCCCTCCCCGCCTGGCGCCTCGACGGCAAACGCGGCACCTGGGTGATCCTCGTCCACGGCCCCGGCGCCGACCGGCAGCAGACCCTCCCGGTCCTCCCCGTCCTCGACCGCCTCGCCCTGCCGGCCCTCGTCGTCACCTACCGGGGCGACCAGGGCGCCCCGGCCTCGCCGGACGGGCTCGGCCACTTCGGCGAGACCGAGTGGCGCGACGTCGAGTCGGCGGTCCGGCTCGCCCTCGACAGCGGCGCCGGCCGGGTCATCCTGTACGGCTGGTCCCTCGGTGCCACCATGGCCCTCCAGACGGCCGCCCGCTCCGCCTGGGCCCATGCCGTCAGCGGCCTCGTCCTGGACTCGCCGGTCCTCGACCTGCCCGCCACCGCCCGCCGCGGCGCCGCCCGGGCCGGCTACACCGGCGCCGCCGCCGAGCTCGGCGCCCTCGCCGCCGAGGGCCGCACCGGCGTCGACCTCGCCGACTTCAGCCGCATCGCCGAGGGCGCCGACCTGCGCGTCCCCACCCTCCTGCTGCACAGCCCCGACGATCAGGTCGCCCCCTTCCGCGCCGCCGAGCGCCTCGCCGCCGCCCGCCCCGGCGTGGTCAGCCTCCGGCCCTTCCCGGGCGCCGACCACGCCACCCTCTGGAACTCCGCCCCCACCCACTACACCGAACTCCTCCGCCGCTGGCTCACCCCCCTTCTCTGAACCCAGCCCCCCCGCACGAGAAGTCACACCGACAGGGCCTCTGTACGAAACCCGAACCTCACCCGTCAGCCACGGAGCGTGACCGGTCGGGCGGGTAGCGCGACCGCCGCCGCAAGGGTTGCGCCGGGATGGCATGACCCCGCCACCTGTTTCCGGCCAGGCGGTTTGCCTCTGTTGCCCGATTGTTGCCCGATCTTGGGGAGGTGCCGTCGACGGCCGCCCGTCCGTACAGCCAACCGGATGTGACAGAAGGCCGGTACAAGGGGAAGACTGCTCGACGTGACGTCTCGGAATCCGCGCGACCGTGATGCCCCGCTCCCTCCGACGATCGGTACTGGTGCGACGGTGACCCGTCTCCCCGGTACGGCCCACCGGCCCGCCGCCGGCAAGCCGGGCGGGGCCGGGGTACCCCGCCGACGAGGGCCCGCTGCGGCGCCCGGTCGGGGGAGGGTTCCCGTACCGGAGGGCTTCCCCGCGCCGGCCGAGCTGGCGCCGCTGGCCCGCCGGATGCTGGTGGACGCCGTCCGGATCGCCCGCTGGGCGGGGGACCTGGAAGAGGTCGACAAGCGGGGCGAGCTGCTGCCCGACGACGCCCGTGCGGCGGGTCGGGCGCTGGCCATGACGGTCGGCGCCGCCGCCAAGGCGTGGGGGCAGGCACTGCTGGTCGGCCTGGTGGAGGCCAGGGACGGCGGTGCGGTCCCGGGTTGGCGCCTGCACGCCTGGGAGCACGACGACGAGGCGGTGGTCCGCGGCTGGTCGGCACTGTTCGACGCCTGGACGCTGCTCGCCCCGGTGCCGCCCGCCGCCCTGCGGGGCGTGTTCGCGGTGCTGGCCGGCCAGGCGGTGGACCAGGCGCCGCAGCTGCTGTCGTTCCTGCACCTGGTGGCCGGTCCGGTGTCGGACGGCGAACTGCTGGAGCTGCTGCGCCGGGGGCTGGACGAGCGCCGGGTGGGTGGCGCGGACGGTTCGGGCCTGTCGCCCGTGCCGCACGCCGCCTCGGCGGTCTCGGCGGTCCGTGGCACGTGCCGGGAGCCGCAGATCGACACCCCGCCGTCGCCGGCGGACGTGGCCGCGGTCCTGGACTGGATGCTGGACGGCCTGGCGGCCGTCGGGGCCGTGGTCCGCAGGGACGAGGCCGCCGAGCTGTCGCCGCTGGGCCACTGGGCGGTGCGGGCGAAGCTGGAGGAGATCTGCACGGTCGCGCAGACCGCGGCCGGGCACATCGAGCAGAGCGCCTTCGAGCTGCTGAACGCCTGCGCGGACTACTCGCCGGGCCCGGCACGGGCCGAGTTCCGCGCCTGGGTGGCGGCCCGTCCGGCCGATCGGGCGGTGGCGGAGCTGCTGGACGCGGCGCAGGGGGACGACGCGCTGGTGCGCGGGCTGGCCTTCGAGGCGCTGCGGGTGGCCGGCGGCCCGGCCGAGCAGGCGGTGCGGGCGTCGGTGGACGAGCCGGTGCTGCGCCCGTACGCGCTGCTGTGGCTGGCGGAGCGGTCCGACGAGGGCGTTTCGCCGGCGGACGTGCTGGGGGCGGAGGACGCGGCCTGGCTGTGGGTGGACACGGCGGCGGCGGTGCTGGACCACGGGGAGACGGAGCTGCTGGTGGGCCACGTCGAGGGCGCCGCGGCGGGCGATCCGGTGCGGTTGTTCGCCCGGGCCCGGCAGTCGGGGCACCCGCGGGCGGCCTCGGTGCTGACGGCGGTCTCGGGCGTGCACCCGGATCCGGGCGTGGCGCGGGCGGCCCGCCGCTCGGCGTTCAGCGTGCACACCGGCGGCGCCTAGGCCTGTCCGGCCGAAGGGCGAGTACGACGAAGAGGGGCCCGGATCCGACTGGATCCGGGCCCCTCTCGCGTACGGGAACGACTAGCCGAGGCGGGACTCCGCCCGCCTGGCGCGGACGTCGCCGACCTTCTGTCCGACCTTGCGCCGGATGACCAGCAGCGGGGCCATCGCGGCGAGCGTGATCTGGGCGAAGGCGCCGACGTGCATCAGCGCGTCGCCGCCGGGCAGGCCGGTCGCCCAGGCCGCGAGGCAGCCGATCGAGACGACGATCCAGCACAGCGTGGCGGTGGCCAGCAGCCCCTGGGGCTTGGGGTACTCGATCCGGCTGACCATGAGGTACGCGGCGCCGAAGATGGCGAGCAGACCGGGCAGGAACGGCGGGTCGAGCAGCACGATGGCGATGACCGTCATCGCGCCCATCGGGCAGGGCATGCCCTGGAACACCCCGGGTCGCATCTTGACGGCGGAGAAGCGGGCGAGCCGCAGGACGACCGCGAGCAGGACGGTGATCGCGATGAGCGCCGAGAGCTTGCTGTTGGAGCCCTGCGAGACCATGCCCCAGACGGCGACGAAGTAGGCCGGCGCGATGCCGAAGCTGATCAGGTCGGCCAGGTTGTCCAGTTCCGCTCCGAGGGCGGAGGAGCGGAGCTTGCGCGCCACCAGCCCGTCGAAGAGGTCGCACATGGAGCCGATGAGCAGCAGCGTGACCGCGGTGGCGGCGCTGTGCCGGTCGGGTGCGGCGTCCGGGTTGGTGATGTGCGGGACGAGGACCCCGGTGGTGATCGAGTAGATCGCCAGGAAGCCGCAGACGGCGTTCCCCAGGGTCAGGAAGTCGGCGGTGGACAGGTGCTGGGGAGAGCGCGGGGCGCGCAGCTCGCGGTCGCGCGCCCAGCGGCGACGGCGCAGGGCCGTCTCCTCGTCGTCCAGGCCGACGATTGTCTCAGGATCAGTCACGGTCAAGGCGCGTCACCCCGGCTGTGGTCTTCTGGCCGACCTCGACGCCGACCTCGACGCCGGCCGGCAGGTAGGTGTCGACCCGGGAGCCGAACCGGATCAGACCGATCCGGTCGCCCTGCTCGACCTTGGTACCGGCGGCGACGTACGGCACGATGCGACGGGCCACGGCCCCCGCGATCTGCACCATCTCGATGTCGCCGAGCTCGGTGTCGAAGTGCCAGACGACCCGCTCGTTCTGGTCGCTGTCCTTGTTGAACGCGGGGACGAAGCCGCCCGCGACGTGCTCGACCGACGTCACCGTGCCGGGCAGGGGCGCGCGGTTGACGTGGACGTTGAGCGGGCTCATGAAGATCGCGACCCGGGTGCGGCCGTCCGGCCAGGCGTCGATGCTCTGCACCACGCCGTCGGCGGGGGAGATCACTCTGCCCGCGCCGATCTCACGCTCGGGGTCGCGGAAGAACCACAGCATGCCCGCGCTGAGCGCACAGGCGGGTACCGCTGCCAGGGCCCACTTGCCGCTGCGCCGGGTGAGGGCGGTGGTCACGGCGGCCGTGGCGAGGGTGGGGACGAACCAGGGGGTGGCTCCGCGCGCGATGGTCACGCGGGGTCGCCGACCGGCCGCCGTGGCTGCGAGGGCATCGCGGTCCGTGACGGAGGAGTGAGGGGACGGGCTGATGGGCATCGAAGACCTTTGTCGCGGGGGATCATGGCCGCTGGACGGGGGCCACCGCGGGATCGGGTAATAGAGGGACGGCTTGCTGTCCCGGTGGATGCTATCGGGAGCACACGGTGGGTGGGCAACCCGCCTGCTCGTTCACGTGTCCGGTGGAAGCGCGTGTGCGCGTCCCACCTCTACGACCGTAGCTCGCCCCGGTCCGGTTCCCAAGGGACCGGACGGGGCTGGTGACACTTGTCTCAACAGGCCTGTCGGCGGAACCCGGTGGGCGGAACGGGCCGTTCGCGGTCCGCCGGGGGTGCGGGGCACGGCCTGCCGAGGGTGTGCGGAAGCGGCCGCGGGGCGTGTCGCCGCAGCTGTACGCCCTGCGGCCGCTTCCGGAGGGCCGTGCCGGACCCAGGCGGACCAGGCCGGGGCCGTGATGGCACGGCGGGGGGCCGGGACGGGCCCGCACGCCCGTCGACCGGCGGTTCGGAAGGGGTCGTCCAGCCGGCCCGGAGCGCCCGGGGGGCCGCTCGTCGAGCCGGGGTGACCCGGTGCTCACTCCGCGATCCGGTACTCCTCCAGGAGCCGGCGTCCGACGATCATCTTCTGGATCTCCGCAGTTCCTTCACCGATGAGCAGCATCGGGGCCTCGCGGTAGAGCCGCTCGATCTCGTACTCCTTGGAGAAGCCGTAGCCGCCGTGGATGCGGAAGGCGTCCTCGACGACCTCCTTGCAGTACTCGGAGGCGAGGTACTTGGCCATGCCGGCCTCCAGGTCGTTGCGCTCGCCGCCGTCCTTCTTGCGGGCGGCCATGACCATCATCTGGTGGGCGGCCTCGACCTTGGTGGCCATCTCGGCGAGCTTGAACTGGATGGCCTGGTGCTCGGCGATCTTCTTGCCGAAGGTGGAGCGCTGCTGGGCGTAGGAGATGCCGAGTTCGAAGGCGCGGCGGGCGACGCCGCAGCCGCGGGCGGCGACGTTGACGCGGCCGACCTCGACGCCGTCCATCATCTGGTAGAAGCCGCGGCCGGGGACGCCGCCGAGGATCCGGTCGGCCGGGATCCGGACGTCCTGGAGGACCAGTTCGGTGGTGTCGACGCCCTTGTAGCCCATCTTCTCGATCTTCCCGGGCACGGTGAGGCCGGGGACGGTCGGGTTCGGGCCGAATCCTGGGGTCTTCTCGATCAGGAAGGTGGTCATGTTCTTGTACGGGGTGCCGGCGCCCTCGTCGGTCTTGCACAGGACCGCGACGAGGGTGGAGGTGCCGCCGTTGGTGAGCCACATCTTCTGGCCGTTGAGGACGTAGAATTCCCCGTCCTTGACGCCCTTGGTGGAGATGGCCGAAACGTCGGAGCCGAGGCCGGGCTCGGACATCGAGAACGCGCCGCGGATTTCCCCGGCGGCCATCTTCGGCAGGAAGTGGTCCTTCTGCTCCTGGGTGCCGTGGGCGTTGATCATGTGCGCCACGATGAAGTGGGTGTTGACGATGCCGGACACGCTCATCCAGCCGCGGGCGATCTCCTCGACCACCAGGGCGTAGGTGAGCAGCGACTCGCCGAGGCCGCCGTACTCCTCGGGGATGGTGAGGCCGAAGAGGCCGAGCTGCTTCATCCCCTCGACGATGGCGGTCGGGTACTCGTCCTTGTGTTCCAGCTCGGTCGCGACCGGAATGATCTCCTTGTCGACGAAATCCCGCACGGTGGCGAGGATGTCCCGCTGGATCTCGGTGAGGCCGTCGGTCTGTGCCAGGCGTCCCATCGTGCGGCTCCGAAAGGTTCAAAGGGGGGCGGGGGGGGGGGGGATTGCCGGGGGCCCTGCCGGCGTGGCTGCGGCAGCAGGGCCCCCGTTCCGGGTGGGGGTCGGCCGATGACGGCGGCCTGCCCCTCCGGGGTCTCAGGGAATTCCGGGTCCTGGGAAACGGGCCCTAGGAAAGGGGTCCTAGGAAAGGGGAGTGGGACGGCCGGGCTGCTCGCCGCCGCGCTCCTTGACGTACGTCTCGGTCGGCACCATCACCTTGCGGCGGAAGACGCAGACGACCGTGCCGTCCTGCTTGTACCCCTTGGTCTCGACGTACACGATGCCGCGGTCGTCCTTGGACTTGGACGGCCACTTGTCGAGGACGGTGGTCTCGCCGTAGAGGGTGTCGCCGTGGAAGGTCGGCGCGACGTGCCGCAGCGACTCGATCTCCAGGTTGGCGATGGCCTTGCCGGAGACGTCCGGGACGGACATGCCCAGCAGCAGCGAGTAGACGTAGTTGCCCACCACCACGTTCCTGCCGAAGTCCGTCGTCCGCTCGGCGTAGTTGGTGTCCAGGTGGAGCGGGTGGTGGTTCATGGTGAGCAGGCAGAAGAGGTGGTCGTCGTACTCGGTGACGGTCTTGCCGGGCCAGTGCTTGTAGACCGCGCCGACCTCGAACTCCTCGTAGGTGCGTCCGAACTGCATCGCGTCGGGCCTCAGCTTTCCGGGATCTCGAACTTGGTGGTGCGCTCCAGTCCGGCGGCCCGGCCCTTGCCGGCGATGACCAGGGCCATCTTGCGGCTGGCCTCGTCGATCATCTCGTCGCCGAGCATCGCGGAGCCCTTGGCGCCGCCCGCCTCGGAGGTGCACCAGTCGTAGGCGTCGAGGATCAGCTCGGCGTGGTCGTAGTCCTCCTGGGAGGGCGAGAAGATCTCGTTCGCGGCGCCGACCTGGTCGGGGTGGAGCACCCACTTGCCGTCGAAGCCGAGGGCGGCGGCGCGCTGGGCGACCTCGCGGTAGCCCTCCTGGTTGCGGATCTGCAGGTACGGGCCGTCGATCGCCTGGAGGTCGTTGGCGCGGGCGGCCATCAGGATGCGCATCAGGATGTAGTGGTAGGCGTCGGCCGGGTAGCCGGCCGGCTGCTCGCCGACCACCAGGGACTTCATGTTGATGGAGGCCATGAAGTCGGCGGGGCCGAAGATGATGGTCTCCAGCCGGGGCGAGGCCTCGGCGATGGCGTCGACGTTGACCAGGCCCTTGGCGTTCTCGATCTGCGCCTCGATGCCGATCCGGCCGACCTCGAAGCCCATGGTCTTCTCGATCTGGGTGAGCAGCAGGTCGAGCGCCTTGACCTGTTCGGCGTCCTGGACCTTGGGCAGCATGATGCAGTCGAGGTTGGGGCCGGCGCCCTCGACGACGGTGATCACGTCGCGGTAGGTCCAGTGGGTGGTCCAGTCGTTGACCCGGACGACGCGGGTCTTGCCGCCCCAGTCGCCGTTGTTGAGCGCGTCGACGATGTGGTGGCGGGCGCTCTCCTTGACGAGGGGGGCGCAGGCGTCCTCCAGGTCGAGGAAGACCTGGTCGGCGGGGAGGCCCTGGGCCTTCTCCAGGAAGCGCGGGTTGCTGCCGGGCACGGCGAGGCAGGAGCGGCGCGGGCGAAGACGGTTGACGGTTGACATGAGGGTGGGTCGGTTCCTTCCCAGTGGTCAGCTGGTGGGCGCGGGTGCGGGCGTCCAGGGCTGGAGCTTGTTGGCGAGCCGGATCTCGTCCACGATCCGGCCGATGATGGTGGTGATGCCGAAGTCCTTCGGGGTGAACACGGCGGCGACGCCGGAGGCCTTGAGGGCCTCGCCGTCCGCTGCCGGGATGATGCCACCCACGATCACCGGGACATCCTGCACCCCGGCCCGGCGCAGCCGCCGCAGGACGTCGGGTACCAGCTCGCAGTGGGCGCCGGAGAGGATCGACAGACCCACGCAGTGCACGTCCTCCGCGACGGCGGCGGAGACGATCTGCTCGGGGGTCAGCCGGATGCCCTGGTAGACCACCTCGAACCCGGCGTCGCGGGCCCGGACGGCGATCTGCTCGGCACCGTTGGAGTGCCCGTCCAGGCCGGGCTTGCCGACCAGCAGGCGCAGCTTGCCGGAGCCCAGCTCCTCGGCGGTGGCGGCGACGGCGGCGCGCACCGCGGCCAGTTCCCCGCCGGGTTCGGCGGCCACCGCGACGGGGGCGCCGCCGACGCCGGTGGGCGCGCGGTACTCGCCGAAGACCTCACGCAGGGCGAAGGCCCACTCGCCGGTGGTGACGCCGGCCCGGGCACAGGCGAGCGTGGCCGGCACCAGGTTGGCGTCGGTGGCCGCGGTGGCCTTGAGCTCGGCCAGCGCGGTCTGGACGGCGGCCTCGTCGCGCTGTCCGCGCCAGGCCTCCAGGGCGGCGAGCACGGACTGCTCGGAGGCCGGGTCGACGACCATGATGGCGGTGTCGAGGTCGGCCGTGAGCGGGCTCTCCTCGGTGGTGTCGAAGCAGTTGACGCCGACGATCTTGTCCTCGCCGGACTCGATCCGGGCCCGCCGGGCGGCGTGCGAGGAGACCAGGTTGGACTTCAGGTAGCCGGACTCGACGGCCGGGATCACCCCGCCCATGGCCAGCACCTTGGCGATCTCCGCCTCGGCGCCGGCCAGCAGGTCGGCGGTCTTGGCCTCGACCACCTCGGAGCCGTTGAAGAGGTCGCCGTACTCCAGCAGGTCCGACTCGTAGGCCAGCACCTGCTGGATCCGCAGCGACCACTGCTGGTCCCAGGGCCGGGGCAGGCCCAGCGCCTCGTTCCAGGCGGGCAGCTGGACGGCGCGGGCGCGGGCGTCCTTGGAGAGGGTGACGGCCAGCATCTCCAGGACGATCCGCTGGACGTTGTTCTCCGGCTGGGCCTCGGTCAGGCCGAGCGAGTTGACCTGGACGCCGTAGCGGAAGCGGCGCCGCTTCGGGTCCTGGACGCCGTAGCGCTCCAGCGTGACCTTCTCCCACAGCTGGGCGAAGGCGCGCATCTTGCACATCTCCTCGACGAAGCGCACGCCGGCGTTGACGAAGAAGGAGATCCGGGCGACCACCTCGCCCATCCGCTCGGCCGGCACCTGGCCGGAGTCGCGGACGGCGTCGAGCACCGAGATGGCGGTGCACATCGCGTAGGCGATCTCCTGGACGGGCGTGGCCCCGGCCTCTTGCAAGTGGTAGCTGCAGATGTTGATCGGGTTCCACTTGGGGATGCTGCCGACGGTGTAGGCGATCATGTCGGTGATCAGGCGCACCGAGGGGCCGGGCGGGAAGACGTGCGTCCCGCGCGAGAGGTACTCCTTGACGATGTCGTTCTGGGTGGTGCCGGTGAGCTTGGCGATGTCGGCGCCCTGCTCCTCGGCGACCACCTGGTAGAGCGCCAGCAGCCACATCGCGGTGGCGTTGATCGTCATGGAGGTGTTGGTCTGTTCGAGCGGGATGCCGTCGAACAGGGTGCGCATGTCGCCGACGTGGCCGACCGGGACGCCGACCCGGCCCACCTCGCCGCGGGCGAGGAGGTGGTCGGAGTCGTAGCCGGTCTGGGTCGGCAGGTCGAAGGCGACGGAGAGGCCCGTCTGGCCCTTCGCCAGGTTCCGCCGGTAGAGGGCGTTGGAGTCGCTCGCGGTGGAGTGCCCGGCGTAGGTGCGCATCAGCCAGGGGCGGTCGCGCTCGTGCTGATCGGTCATCGGATGGGCCTCAGACGTTCCGGAAGCGGTTGATCGCCGGCAGGTGCCGCTCGCGCAGCGCGTGGTCGCGCACGCCCAGGCCTTCTTCCGGCGCCAGGCAGAGCACGCCGACCTTGCCCTGGTGCTTGTTGTGGTGCACGTCGAGGGCGGCCTGGCCGGTCTCCTCCAGGGAGTAGACCTTGGACAGGGTCGGGTGGATCCTGCCCTTGGCGATCAGGCGGTTGGCCTCGAAGGCCTCGCGGTAGTTGGCGAAGTGCGAGCCGACGATGCGCTTGAGCGACATCCACAGGTAGCGGTTGTCGTACTGGTGCATGAAGCCGGAGGTGGAGGCGCAGGTGACGATGGTGCCGCCCTTGCGGGTGACGTACACCGAGGCGCCGAAGGTCTCCCGGCCCGGGTGCTCGAAGACGATGTCGACGTCCTCGCCGCCGGTGAACTCGCGGATCTTCGCGCCCAGGCGCTTCCACTCGCGCGGGTCCTGGGTGTGCTCGTCCTTCCAGAACCGGTAGCCCTCGGCGGAGCGGTCGATGATGGCCTCGGCGCCCATGGCGCGGCAGATGTCGGCCTTCTGGTCGTTGGAGACCACGCAGATCGGGGTGGCGCCGCCGGCCAGCGCGTACTGGGTGGCGTACGAGCCGAGGCCGCCGCTGGCGCCCCAGATCAGCACGTTGTCGCCCTGCTTCATGCCGGCGCCGTTGCGCGAGACCAGCTGGCGGTACGCGGTGGAGTTGACCAGGCCGGGGGAGGCGGCCTCCTCCCAGGTGAGGTGCTTGGGCTTGGGCAGCAGCTGGTTGGTCTTCACCAGCGCGATCTGGGCCAGCCCGCCGAAGTTGGTCTCGAAGCCCCAGATGCGCTGCTCCGGGTCCATCATCGTGTCGTTGTGGCCGTCCGGGGACTCCAGCTCGACGGAGAGGCAGTGCGCGACGACCTCGTCGCCGGGCTTCCAGGCGTTGACGCCGGCGCCGGTGCGCAGCACCACGCCCGCGAGGTCGGAGCCGAGGATGTGGTACGGCAGGTCGTGGCGCCTGGTGAGCGGCGACAGCCGGCCGTAGCGCTCCAGGAAGGAGAAGGTGGAGACCGGCTCGAAGATCGAGCTCCAGACGGTGTTGTAGTTCACCGCGCTGGCCATGACGGCGACCAGGGCCTCGCCGGGGCCCAGCTCGGGCAGGGCGACCTCGTCGAGGTGAAGGGACTTGCGGGGGTCCTTGTCGCGGCTGTCGAGGCCCGCGAACAGCTGCTCCTCGTCCTTGTGGAGCGTCACCGCCCGGTAGGACTCGGGAAGCTTGACGGCGGCGAAGTCCTCCGACGTGGCGTCGTTGCTGAGGATCGCGTCGAGGATTTCCTGCATGGCTGCCTCCGAAGGCGTACCTGTGTGAGGGCACAGGGCGTCTGGGGTAGCCGGGAGCGGACACCGGCTTCGCTGAGGTGGGTGGTGGGTGGTCGGGCTGGGCGCCCGGGGTGGACCGGGCCGAACGCGCACTGCTCCCGGGGTGTGGGAACGCCGGACGGCGGCGCGCCGAGGTGGGGAGCCGCGGCGCCGCGACTGGTGAGTAACAAGGTAGTGGCACCCTGTGCCATGCGTAAAGACACCGGGTGTCACGAATTCCGGCGCGCTGGAGCGGCCCTCGAACGCGCTGCGGGGGGTGCCCAAAGGGCCCGCGTCGACTGCTCGACGCGGGCCCTCGATATCGCTCTGACCTGGCTGGATAGCGGGCTCAGGACTCCCTGGCGCCACTCAGCGCGGCCCGGATGCTGTCCACCACCACGTCCAGCGGAGCGTCCGTCCGGGCGACTGTGATGAGCACCTCACCTCCAGGGCTGGCACTCAGTGCGCTCTCGGCCAGCACGTCACCGGGAGCCCCATTGGCACCCGGTGCCACCAGGGAGCCGCGGCGTCTGGCACCCGGCGTGCTGGCGGCCCAGAAGGTCCGCCGGATCACCTCGAAGGAGTGGTCCAGCTGCGCCTCCACGTCCCCGCGCCCGCCGGCCCGCAGCCAGCGCCGCAGCACGTGGTTGTGCGCCGCGACGACCGCCGCCGCCGACACCTCGGCCAGCATCGAGTCGTCCTCGCCGCCGCGCTGCCAGCCCGACGGGATGGACTCCCCGGTGTCGAAGCGGCCCAGCAGGTACCGGGTGAACAGCCGCTCGTACCGGGCCACCACGGCGATCTCCCGCTCGCGCAGCGCCGGGACCTGACGGATCAGCTGGTACCGCGCGACCGACACCCCGGGGGTCGAGGCGTACATCCGCAGCACCTCCTTGATGCCCCGGCAGACCACGTCCAGCGGGTGCTCCTCCGGCTCGGCGCTGGCCAGCAGGTCGGCCACCCGGACGAGGGTGTCGTCGTGGTCCGGGAAGATCGCCTCCTCCTTCGACCGGAAGTACCGGAAGAAGGTCCGCCGGGCCACCCCGGCGGCGGCCGCGATCTGGTCGACCGTGGTCTCCTCGTAGCCCTGCGAGGAGAACAGCTCCATCGCGGCCGTGGCCAGGTCCTGACGCATCTGCTGGCGCTGCGCCGCCGCCCGGCGGCTGCCCGGCCCCCCTTCCGGCCCGGTGCCCCCGGTCGAGGGGGCCGCCCGGTCGGCGCCGCGCGGTCCGGCGGAGTGCTGCGGGGTGGCTGACTGAACCCGATCCATGTCCGGAACGCTACACGGCCCCGGCGGTTCGGCCGCGGCCCTTCCCCGACGGACGGGTGCGACCGGGCCGGTGACGGCCGGTCTGGGCCAGCGCGCGGACACCGTCCCCGGGCTCCAGCCCGGTCTGGCGGGGCCCGACCCGGCGCCGGGCGGTGCCGCCTCACGCGCGGCGGCGCCCCCGGCGGCTGACGTGGTCACCGGCGCGCGTGGTCGCGGAAGCCGCGGCCGGTCTTGCGGCCCAGGCAGCCGGCGGCGACCAGGTGCTCCAGCAGCGGCGCGGCGGCCAGGCCCGGCTCGCGGAACTCCTGGTGCAGCACCTGCTCGATGGTCAGCGAGACGTCCAGGCCGACCACGTCCAGCAGCTCGAACGGGCCCATCGGGTAGCCGCAGCCCAGCTTCATCGCGGTGTCGATGTCGTCCACCGTCGCGTAGTGCTCCTGGAGCATCCGCACCGCGTCGTTCAGGTAGGGGAAGAGCAGCGCGTTGACGATGAAGCCGGCCCGGTCGCCGCACTCCACCGGGTGCTTGCGGACCTCGGCGGTCAGCTCCAGCACGGTCGCGGTGACGTCCGGCGCGGTCAGCACGGTGGAGACCACCTCGACCAGCTTCATGGCCGGCGCCGGGTTGAAGAAGTGCATGCCGATCACGTCCTGCGGCCGCGAGGTGGCGGTCGCGCAGCTGATCACCGGCAGCGAGGAGGTGGTGGTGGCGAGCACCGCGCCCGGCCTGACGATCTTGTCCAGGGTGGCGAACAGCTCGCGCTTGACCGTCAGGTCCTCGGCCACCGCCTCGATCACCAGGTCCACCTCGGCCAGTTCGGCGTACTGGCCGACCGGGGTGACCAGCGCCAGCGCGGCGTCCCGCGCCTGCGCGCTCAGCCGGCCCCGGTCGACCGCGCGCGCCAGCGACTTCGCCAGCTGCGCCTTGGCCCGGTCGGCCTTCTCCTGGCTGCGGGCGGCCAGCAGCACCGGGCGGCCGGCCTTGGCGAAGACCTCGGCGATGCCGGTCGCCATGGTGCCCGAGCCGCAGACGCCGACCGTGCGGACCTCCCGGCCCGCCACCGCGGGCCGCGCCGGGCCGGTCGCCGCGTCCACGGCCCTGGACGAGCCGGGCGCCTCGTAGGTGTAGAAGCCGCGGCCGGACTTGCGGCCCAGCAGCCCGGCCGCGACCAACTGGCCGAGGATCGGGGCGGGCGCGTGCAGGCGGTCCCGGGACTGCTCGTACATCGCCTCCAGGACGGTCCGCGCGGTGTCCACGCCGATCAGGTCGAGCAGCGCCAGCGGGCCCATCGGCAGGCCGCAGCCGAGCCGCATCGCGGCGTCGATGTCCTCCCGGGAGGCGTACTTGGACTCGTACATCGCGGCGGCCTGGTTCAGGTACGCGAACAGCAGGCCGTTGACCACGAAGCCGGCCCGGTCGCCGGCCGCCACCGGCTCCTTGCCGAGGTCCCGGGCGAACGCGGCGGCGTCCTCGGCGACCTGCGGGGAGGTCAGCACCGTGCGGACCACCTCGACCAGCTTCATGCTGTGCACCGGGTTGAAGAAGTGCAGGCCCAGCACCCGCTCCGGGCGGGCGGTCGCGGCGGCGATCCTGGTCACCGAGAGCGCGGTGGTGCCGGTGGCCAGCACCGTCTGAGCCGGGCAGATCCGGTCCAGCTCGGCGAAGAGCTCCCGCTTCAGCTCCAGCTGCTCGGGCACCTCCTCGATCACCAGCCCGGCCCCGGCGGCGGCCGACAGCTCGTGGCCGACCGAGATCAGCGCCAGCAGCGCGGTGCGCTCCCCGGCGGTGATCCGCTCCCGGTCGACCGCGTGCGCGGTCGCCTCCTCGATCCGGGCCAGTGCCCGGGCGGCAGAGTCCTCGGTGGCCTCGATGCCGATCACCCGGCGGCCGCTCCTGGCGACGGCCACCGCGACACCGGCACCCATCGTGCCGAGGCCGACGACGGCGACCGTGGAAAAGGGACGCTCCATCTGTCCTGACTCCTAGTCCTGAAGGGCCCGCGCATGCCCCGGCGGCCGGGCCGCCGCGCCCGCGCGTGCGGCGGGGGCGGCCGCCGCCGGGGGAGGGTCCGCGCGCGGGGCTGGGGAGATGACGGGTTCCGGCACACCGCCGCGGCGGCCGGTCCGCTCCGGCCGAACTGAGGGGTGTGCCGTGGTGCTCAGGCGCTCAAGGGTGAAAGGAAGCGGCTCTGATACGAGGGAGGAGACCCGGCCCGCCGCGGTCCGCGGCGCCGGCCGGTGAATGACGCACCGCGCGCCCGCCGTGGACACGGCGACCGCAGGCCCCCGCCGGTGCGGCTCCCGTAGCCCGGCGGTGGTGCGTCCGGCCACTGTAGCGAAGCTACCCGCGAGTAGGAAGGGGTGTGGGCGTCACAAAAGGCATCGGGACGGCGGGGCGGGGTCCGGTGGCGACCCGAACGGGTGAACGGGCGGACGGGCGTCCACGGGGACCACCCGATAGGGGAGTTACCCGGCGGCGACGGGCGGGGCAGCATGGGGGCATGACCCTCGGAACCGCCGCCGGACCCGCCGCGTCCGCCACCGGCACCACCGGCCCGGCCGGAGGCCTCGGCGGGCACCTCGCCGCCGTCACGCTGCCCCCGTGCGCCGAGCGCGTCGAACAGGCCGAGGCCGCCGTCGACCGGCTGCGCACCGCCGCCGTCGACGCGGTGGCCGTCACCTGGGTGGACAACGCGGGCATCACCCGGGTCAAGGCCGTCCCGCTGGGCGCCCTGGTGCACGCCGCGCAGTGGGGCGTCGGCGCCGCACCCTGCTTCGACGTCTTCCTCGCCGACGACGGCATCACCGCCAGCCCGAGCACCGGCGGCCCCACCGGGGACCTGCGGCTCTACCCCGACCTCGACCGGGTCGTCCCGCTGGCCGCCCAGCCCGGCTGGGCCTGGGCCCCGGGAGACCGGCACACCCAGGACGGCACCCCGCACCCCGGCTGCCAGCGGCTGTTCGCCCGCCGGATGGAGGCCGCCGCCGCCGAGCGCGGGCTGACCCTGCGGGCCGGCATCGAGGTCGAGTGGGTGGTCGCCCTCGCCGGCGGCCCGCAGGACGAGCCGCAGTACCCGACGCACGGCCCCGCGTACGGGATGCACCGGCTCACCGACCTCACCGACTACCTGCGGGACGTCCTGCGCGCCCTCGGCGAGCAGGGGCTGACCGTCCTGCAGATCCACCCCGAGTACGCCCCGGGCCAGTTCGAGGTCTCGGTGGCCCCCGAGGGCCCGGTCGGCGCCGCCGACACCTCCGTCCTGGTCCGGCACACCGTGCGGGCCGTCTCCGCCCGGCACGGCCTGCGGGCCTCCTTCGCCCCCGTGGTCGAGCCCGGCGCGGTCGGCAACGGCGGCCACCTGCACCTGAGCCTCTGGCGGGACGGCCGCAACCTCGGCCACGGCGGCCCCGGCCCGCACGGCCTGACCGCGGAGGCCGAGGGCTTCCTCGCGGGGGTGCTCGGCGCGCTGCCCGAACTCCTGGTCCTGGGCTGCTCCAGCCCGGCCGGCTACCTGCGGCTGGTGCCCTCGCACTGGGCCGGCGCCTACCAGTGCTGGGGCCTGGAGAACCGCGAGGCCGCGCTGCGCCTGGTGACGGGCTCCGCGGGGGAGCGGGCCGCCGCCGCCAACGCCGAGGTCAAGTGCTTCGACGCCAGCGCCAATCCGTACCTGGCGGTCGGTGCGGTGCTCGCCGCCGGTCTCGCCGGTCTCGACCAACACCAGTCGCTGCCACCGGAGTTCACCGGGGATCCGGCCGCCGCCGAGCCCGGCACGGTGCCGCGGCTGCCGACCGGCCCGGCGCAGGCGCTGGCCGCGTACGAGCGTTCGGCGGTGCTGCGCGAGGCGCTCGGCGGGCCGCTGTACGAGGCGGTGCTGGCGGTGCGCCGGGCGGAGGGCGAGCAGTACGCCGCCGCCACCCCCGAGCAGTTGGTCGCCGCGACCCGCTGGCGGTACTGACCGGTGGACGCCGGGGCCCTGGCGGTGCCCGCGCTGGTCGACCACCACTGCCACAGCGTGGTGGCGGCCGACCTCGCCGACGACGCCCTGGCCGGGCTGCTCACCGAGTCCGACCGACCGCCCGCGCCCGGCTGTTCGCCCTTCGACAGCGCGCTCGGCCTGGCCGTCCGGCGCTGGTGCCCGCCCGTCCTCGGCCTGCCCGCGCACGCCCCGGCCGCGGACTACCTGGCCCGGCGGCGCGAGCTGGGCGGCGCCGAGGCCACCCGCCGGCTGCTGGCCGCCGCCGGGCTGGACACCTGCCTGGTGGACACCGGGCTGACCGACGCCGCGGGCCTTCCGCTGCTGCCGCTCGGTGAACTGGCCTCGGCTGCCGGGGCGGTGGTGCGCGAGGTGGTCCGGCTGGAGTCGGTGGCCGAGGCGGTGGCGGGCCCGGCCGAGTCCTGGCCGCAGGCCGTCGGGGAGGCGCTGGCGGCGGCCGCCGAGGGTGCGGTCGCGGTCAAGTCGGTGCTCGCCTACCGGCACGGTCTGGCCGCCCCCGCCGAACGGCCCGCGCGGGCGGCCGTGGTGGCCTCGGCCGGCGCCTGGCTGCGCGGCGGGCGCGGCCGGCTGGCCGATCCGGTGCTGCTGCACCATCTGCTCTGGACGGCCGTGGACGTCTGCGCCGCACTGGGCCTGCCGCTCCAACTCCACACCGGCTTCGGCGATCCCGACCTCACCCTGCACCGGGCCGATCCGTCGCTGCTGACCGGCTTCGTGCGCGCCGCCGAGCCGAGCGGCGTCCCGCTGGTGCTGCTGCACTGCTACCCGTACCACCGCCAGGCCGGGTGGCTGGCCCAGGCCTTCCCGACGGTGTACACCGACCTCGGGCTGACCGCCTCCTACACCGGCCCGAGGGTGGCGGCGGTGCTGGGCGAGATGCTGGAACTGGCGCCGTTCGGCAAGCTGTTGTTCTCCACCGACGCGTACGGGCTGCCCGAGTTGTACCTGGTGGGCGCCGCCCAGTTCCGGTACGGACTGGGCGCGGTGCTGGCCGACTGGCAGGCGGGTGGCGCCTGTTCGGCGGCGGACGCGCAGCGGCTGGCCCGGCTGGTCGCCGCGGACAACGCCCGCGCGCTGTACTCACTGCCCGGCGCACCGTAGCACGTCGGCGAACCGTCACTTTTTAACACTCTTCAACTCTGTTGACGTGTTGGGCCTCCGGACTCCTCGGTTCCGATGTTGGCCAACATGTGACGATTAGATGACTACCTCTTGCGCTTATCAGCGAATATTCATTAGCGTCCCGATCATTCCAGGCGCACCTGCCACACCGCAGCTGCCGCATGACGACTCGGGAGGGCCAACCCCTATGAGAGTTCCTCGGATCAGCCGGACCCGGTTCGCGGCGGTGGGCCTCGTGCTCGCCACCGCCGGCGCCCTCGCGCTCCCGGCCGGCACCGCCGTCGCGGCCCCCTCGGCGGGCTCGACGACCGGTCCGCTGCTCAGCTACGTCGTCAACACCAAGGCCAACCACGGCCAGGTGCAGAAGGTCGAGAAGGCGATCACCGCCCTCGGCGGCTCGGTGGTGTACTCGTACGAGCAGATCGGCGTCGTCATCGCCCGCTCGGACGACACCGCGTTCGCGCAGAAGCTGCGTCAGGCCAAGGGCGTCGACTCCGTCGGTGCCAGCCGCACCAAGGGCATCACCGCCGCCGACCAGGCCAAGGCCGAGGTCGCCGCCGAGCCCGCCGGCGCGCCCGCTGCCGGTCAGGAGCCTTACGAGGCCAACCAGTGGGACATGCGCCAGATCGGTGTCGACAAGGCGCACAAGCTCTCGCTCGGCAGCCGCAACGTCACCGTCGGCGTGCTGGACTCCGGCATCGACGCGACGCACGAGGACCTGGCCGCCAACGTGGACGCCTCGCAGTCGGTCTCCTGCATCGACGGCGGCAAGCCGAACACCGACTGGAAGTCCTGGCAGCCCACCACCAGCGACCACGGCACCCACGTGGCCGGCACGATCGGCGCCGCCAAGAACGGCAAGGGCGTCGTCGGCATCGCCCCGAACGTGAAGCTGGCCGCGGTCAAGGTCGTCGACGACGGCGGGTTCATCTACCCGGAGTACGCGATCTGCGGCTTCGTGTGGGCCGGTGAGCACCAGTTCAAGGTGACCAACAACAGCTACTACGTCGACCCGTGGATGTTCAACTGCCCGAACGACAAGGACCAGGCCGCGATCAGCGCCGCCGTCCGCAAGGCGGTCTCGTTCTCGCAGCGCAAGGGCGTCCTCAACGTCGCCGCGGCGGGCAACGAGAACATCGACCTGGCGCACAAGACCGTTGACGTCGCCAGCCCGGACGACACCACCAAGGTGACCCGCCCGGTCACCAACGACTGCCTGTCGCTGCCGACCGAGCTGCCCGGCGTCATCGCCGTCTCCTCGGTGGGCGTCAACGGCGACAAGGCGTACTACTCCAGCTACGGCAAGGGCGTCGTGACCGTCGCCGCGCCGGGTGGCGACGCGCGCTACCAGATCCCGGACACCCCGGACAAGAACGGCCGGATCCTCTCCACCATCCCGGGCAACAAGTACGGCTACATGCAGGGCACCTCGATGGCCACCCCGCACGTCGTCGGCGTGGTCGCGCTGCTCGCCAGCACCTTCCCGTGGGCCAACCCGGACGAGCTGACCGAGCTGCTCACCAACCAGGCGGAGTCGCACCCCTGCCCGAAGGGCGAGTACAACCCGGGCGGCACCGGCGCGTACAAGGCCACCTGCGAGGGCGGCGCGGACGACAACGGCTTCTACGGCGCGGGCATCATCAACGCCGAGAAGGCGGTCCAGTGGTGGCGCTGACGCGCTGACCACGGCGACACCTGAACACTGAGCCGGGGAGCGGGCCCATCCGGGTCCGCTCCCCGGTCGTTTCCGGGCCGCCGCGTTCGCGCCCCGCCCGGCCGACTTCTCCGGGCGAGCCTCGACACACTCACTCGACGTGCTGGTCCCAGCCGGTCTCCACCGACGGCTTGCCGTGCAGGTCCGGGACTTCCCGGAGCCAGGCGGGCCGGCCGGCCCGGGTCCGGGCCTCCCGGCGGCGTTCGGCCTCGCGCAGCTGCTCGGGGGTGGCGAAGCCCTCCGGGAGCCACTGGGCGGAGAGCACCACCCGGGCGGCCAGGTGGGTCACGTAGGCGTGCCGGACGGCGGCCACCGAGTCGAAGCCGGGCTCGTCGGCCAGCCACTCGTCCGGGACGAGCGCCAGCACCTCCTCCAGCAGGCCGACGGTGACCAGCGGGCCGAGCTCCTCGTCGGCCAACCGGACGTCCGGGGCCGAGCCGCCCAGCGCGTGCGCGCTGAGGTCGTAGCGCTTGCCGACCGCCGCCTCGGCGGTGGCCCAGCGGTGGTGGAAGATCAGCGCGGCGCCGTTGTCGATCAGCCAGAGCCGCCCGTGCCAGACCACCAGGTTGGGGTTGTGGACGGTGCGGTCGACGTTGCCGGTGAGGGCGTCCAGCCAGACCACCCGCCCGGCCTCGGCGGAGTCCACCGGGATCATGCCCGGCCGGTAGTCCCGCGCGCCGGGCAGCAGGTCCATCCCGAGGTTGAGGCCGCCGCTGGCCTTGAGCATGTCCTGGATCTCGGCGTCGGGCTCGTCCGCGGCGACGGCCGGATCGAAGTCCACCAGCCGCAGTTCGGGGACGCGCAGGCCGAGCCGCCGGGCCAGCTCGCCGACGATCACCTCCGCGACCAGCGCCTTGCGGCCCTGCGCGGCGCCGGTGAACTTGACCACGTAGGTTCCCAGGTCGTCGGTCTCCACCACGCCGGGGACGGAGCCGCCGGACCGCAGCGGGTCGACGTAGCGCACTGCTGTCACCAGATCGAGCACACCGGCCACCCTATCCCGGCGCCCCGCCACCGCCGCGGGCCGTCCGGTCGGCCTGCGCCCCCGGCGCTGTGATTGGCTTGCCGGTGACAATCGGAAGACCACCGGACGAGGAGAGCAAGGCCATGGGACAGGTGCAGGCCACCACCGAGCGGGACTACGACGCCGCCCCCGAGCGGGTGTACGAGGCGCTGGCCGACTACCAGGTGACCCGCCCGAAGCTGCTGCCCCCGCAGTACAGCGAGTACGAGGTCCGGGTCGGCGGCACCGGCGCCGGCACCCAGGTGCACTGGAAGCTGCAGGCCACCGAGAAGCGCGTGCGGGACTGCCTGTTCACCGTCTCGGCGCCCTCGCCCGACCAGTTGGTGGAGAAGGACGCCAACTCCAGCATGGTGATCACCTGGACCGTCTCGGCGGCCGGTGAGGGCCGGTCGAAGGTCACCGTCTCGGCCACCTGGCAGGGCGCGAGCGGCATCGGCGGCTTCTTCGAGCGCACCTTCGCCCCGAAGGGCCTGAACCGGATCCACGATCAGGTGCTGGCCAACCTGGCCGCCGAGGTCCGCTGAGGTCCGCTGAGTCCGCGAGCTCACCGAGCTCACCGAGCTCACCGAGTTCGCCGAGTTCGCCTTTCCCGCGGCAATTCGCCCGGGAATTCGAGCGGCCCGCCCACCCGTACGAGCGGAAAGCCGTACGGGTGGACGGCCCGCCCCCCTCCGGGTGACGAGGGCCGCCCGGCGCGGGGGAGCCACCCTAGGCTCGCCGCCGTGCATATGACGATCCTTCACATTTCACAGCCCGTGGACGGCGGAGTCGCCCGCGTCGTCGCCGATCTGGTCCGGGGGCAGCGCGAGGCCGGTCACCGGGTGCTGGTCGCCTGCCCGGGCGGCGGCCGGCTGGCCGAGGAGGCCGCCGCCGTGGGCGCGCTGGTCCATGACTGGCCCGCCGGGCGCTCGCCGGGCCCGGGCACCGCCGCCGAGGCGTGGCGGTTGCGCCGGATCGTCCGGGCGGCCGCGCCCGACGTGGTCCACCTGCACAGCGCCAAGGCCGGACTGGCCGGCCGGCTGGCGGTGCGCGGCGCGGTGCCGACCGTCTTCCAGCCGCACGCCTGGTCCTTCGCCGCCGTCGAGGGCCCGCTGGCCACCGCCACCCTGCACTGGGAGCGCTTCGCCAGCCGCTGGGCGCACCGCCTGCTCTGCGTCAGCGTCCAGGAGCGGGCCGACGGCGTCGCCGCCGGGGTGAGCGCGGACTGGGCGGTGGTGCCCAACGGTGTGGACGTGCGCCACTACGCACCCGCCGACCGCCGGGCGGCCCGGATCGCGCTGGGCCTGGACCTGGACGCCCCGCTCGCGGTCTGCGTCGGCCGGCTGTGCCGCCAGAAGGGCCAGGACGTGCTGCTGGCGGCCTGGCCGGAGGTGCTGCGGGCGGTGCCGCAGGCCCGGCTGGTGCTGGTCGGCGGCGGTCCTGAGGAGAACCGGCTGGCGGACCTGGTCCGGGAGTCGGCCGAGCCGTCCCGGGTCCGGTTGGTCGGGGACGTGCCCGACCCGAGGCCGTGGCTGGCGGCGGCCGATCTGGTGGTGCTGCCCTCGCGCTGGGAGGGCATGGCGCTGGCCCCGCTGGAGGCGATGGCGGTGGCCCGTCCGGTGCTGCTGACCGACGTGCCGGGCGCCCGGGAGTGCCTGCCCCAGGCCGAGCGGGGGCGGGCGGTGGTGCCGCCCGAGGACGTGACCGCGCTCGCCACCCGAATGGCGGAAGCACTGTCCGATTCGATCGAGTGTGAACGGCGCGGGGCGAGGTTGCGCGATCACGTGGTCGCCCGGCACGACGTCCGCACGGTGGTCGAACAGGTGGACGCGCTGTACCGCCATCTGCTGGGTGCCGGTCCGGCGGCCGGGCGGCGCCGGGCCCGTGTCCCAGAGCGGATCTGATCGTTTCACATGCCGTGAATGCCCGCCGGTCCGGCGCCGTCGTATTCGCACCCTCAACCGGATAGGGACGAGGCGTCAAATCCGAAATACCTATTAATGGGCGGCTGGAATGAAACGGCAAGTCAACTTCCAGCCTACGCAGCCAGGTTATGTATTGTCGGATTTCGCCTGCTTCGTTTCGATTTCATGTCGGGAATTCGCGACCGAGCCCTTCATGGCCGCGCCCCGCGCGGCCGGGCCCGGTGCGAGAGGACCGAAAGCCGCCAGCGGTAGCAGGTGCTGTCAGGACCGCGCCCACCGGGCCGGGACGGCCGCTCCGCGCCATCCGGTGCCGGGGCGCCGTCACCCCGGGCACACAGCAGGGGAGTTCGTGCGCTGATGACCATTGACCACGACAGCGTGCCGCGATCCGGTCGGCCCCTGTCCGGCCCGCGGCGGCCCGGCACCGGGCTGCTCGACCGCCCGGCCGGATCCGCCCGGACCCGGACGGTGCCGCCGCCCCGCCGGCACCGCGGGGCGGTCCGATCCCGGCTCGCCCTGCCGCTCGCGCTGGTCCAGGTCGACGCGATCGCGCTGTGCACCGCCACCGGTCTCGCCAACCGGGCCGTCGACCCGGCCGTCCCGCTCGCGCCGCTGCTCGGTGCCGCCGCCGTCCTGCCCCTGCTGCTCGTGCTCAACCTGGTCGGCGGCCTCTACCGCACCCGGCTCACCCTCTCCGTCCTGGACGAACTGCCCGCGCTGGCCGTCCGGGCCGTCGTCGCCACCGCCTTCGCCGTCACCCTGGCCGGCTGCCTGGACGGCCGCTGGCCCGACTGCGGCCCGGCCACCCCGGCCCGGCTCACCGTCCTGCTCGGCGTCCAGCTGCTGATCGCCGCCGTCGGCCGCGCCGTGCTCTACCACCTGGTCCGGCGGATCCGCCGCAGCCGCCCCAACCCCGTCCTGGTGCTCGGCGCCGGCCGCCTCGGCCGCCGGGTCGCCGCCGCCCTCAGCGAGCGCGGCGAGTACGGGATGCGCCCGGTCGGCTTCCTCGACGCCGACCCGCCGCTGCTCGCCGGCGACACCGACCTGCCCGTCCTCGGCGGCCGCGAGGTGCTGGAGCGCGAGGTCCGCCGGCACCGGATCCACCACGTGGTCGCCACCGCCGGCGCCGCCGACGAGGCCGAGACCGCCGCCGCCCTGCGCGACGCCGCCCGGCTCGGCTGCCAGGTCTGGCTGGTGCCCGCGCTGCGCGAGCACGGCTCGCTGCCCGCCGGCCCGCTGGCCGGAGCCGACCACCTGTGGGGCTTCCCCTGCCTGCGGGTCGGCAGCCCGGCGATGCGCCGCCCCGGCTGGGCCGCCAAGCGCGCCCTGGACGTCACCGCCGCCGGGCTCGGCCTGCTGCTGCTCGCCCCCGTCCTGGTGCTCTGCGCGCTGGCCGTCCGCTTCGACACCGGCCCCGGCGTGCTCTTCCGCCAGCAGCGCACCGGGCTCGACGGCAAGGTCTTCACCGTCCTCAAGTTCCGCACCCTGCGCCCCAGCAACGAACACGAGTCGGCGACCCGCTGGAACATCTCCCAGGACCACCGGATGGGCGCCGTCGGCCGACTGCTGCGCCGCAGCTCGCTGGACGAGCTGCCGCAGCTGTGGAACGTGCTGTGCGGCGACATGAGCCTGGTCGGCCCGCGCCCGGAACGCCCCTACTTCGTCATGCGGTTCGGCCAGGCCTACCCCGAGTACGCCGACCGCCACCGCGTCCCGGTCGGCCTGACCGGCCTCGCCCAGGTCAACGGCCTGCGCGGGGACACCTCGATCGAGGACCGGGCCCGGTTCGACAACCGCTACATCGAGAGCTGGAGCCTCTGGCAGGACATCAAGATCCTGTGCCGCACCGCGGTCCTGATGCTCCACCCGGACGGGAGCTGACCCGCGTGGCCCTGACCCTTCCCGCCGTCCCGCGGCTCGCGTTACGCAAGGCGCTGCCCGCGCTCGCGGACCGGCCCAGCCTGCTCGCCGCGGCGACCGTCCTGCTGGTCTGCGTTCCCACCGGCGAGAAGGACGTCGCCGCCGCCGTCCACGTCACCGCCGCCGACGTGGCCTCGCTCGCTCTGGTCGCCCTCACCGCGCTCGACCTGCTGCGCGGGCGGCTGCCCGCCGTCAGCCGCGCCACCTGCGTGCTGTTCGGCGGCATCGTGGTCGCCGCCGCCGTCGCCACCGTCGGCTCGATCGACCCGGCCACCAGCCTCACCGGCTTCGTCCGGCTCACCCAGGTGTTCGTCCTGGTGCCGGCCGGGGTGCTCTGCTCGCTGCGCGACCGCGTCGACCAGCGGCTGGTCCTCGGCTCCTTCGTACTCGCCGCGCTGATCCAGGGCGTGGTCGGCGCGCACCAGTACCTCACCCGGACCGGCGCCTCCTACACCGGCCAGCCGATCCGGGCCGTCGGCACCTTCGGCGCCCTCGACATCATGGCGATGTCCACGGTCGTCAGCTACGGGCTGCTCGCCGCCCTGGCCCTGGCGCTCGCCGAGCGCCGCCCCGGCGGCGACGTCCGGCTGCGCCGCGCCATGTTCGCGACCGCCGCCTTCCTGGCCTTCCCGCTCGCCGTCTCGTTCAGCCGAGGCAGCTGGATCGCCACCGCCGCCGCGGCCACCGTGCTGCTGCTGCGCGCTGATGCCCGGCTCGCCGTCCGCGGCGCCGTCCTCGGCCTGGCCGCCGCGGTCGTCCTGGTCGGCGGCCTCGGCCTCGGCGCCTCCGGCGTCACCGAGCGGCTCAGCTCGATCGGCTCCGTCTCCGCCGCCCCCGACCAGTCCGTCTCCGACCGCTACGACCTGTGGTCCACCGCCGGGCGGATCTGGCAGGACCACCCCGTCCACGGCGCCGGCCCCAAGGCCTTCCAGCAACTGCGCGACAGCCACGCCCCGCTGCGGCTCTCCTCCGGCAGCGACGCAGCCGACCCCACCATCGGCTTCCAGCGCGAACCGCTGCTCTCCCCGCACAACATGTACTTCCTGGTGCTCAGCGAGCAGGGTCTGATCGGCATCGTCGCCTACGCCGCGCTCTTCCTCGGTCTGCTGCTCGGCTGCCTGCGCCACTCCCGCGGCCCGGCCCTCGCCGCCCTGGCCCTGCTCACCTGGGTGCTGGTCGACTTCCTGTACGCGGACATCGGTGGCACCACCACCGTGCTGACCTCCGTCGTCCTCGGCCTCGCGGCCCGGGCCTGCGTCGCGGAGGCCGACCCGCGATGACCACCGACCAGCCGGCCCTCGCCTCCGCCGTGCCCGCCCCGCGCGGCGCCACCGCCGGCGGCCCGCCGCCCGGGTCCGGCCCGGCCCCCCGGCGCGGCTTCCTCGCCAAGGCCTTCGGCATCACCGCCGTCCTCAGTGCCGCCGGATCCGGCCTCGGCCTGCTGCGCGACCTCCTGCTGGCCCGCTACTTCGGCGCCAACCAGGGCACCGACGCCTTCCTGGTCGCCTGGACCGTCCCGGAGACGGCCGCGCCGCTGCTGATCGAGGACGCCATGTCCTTCCTCATGGTGCCCGCCTTCGCGCTCGCCCTGGTGCTGCGCGAGGAGGACCCGGACGCTCCCGACCCGGTCCGCCAACTGGTCCGTGCCACCCTGCCCTGGCTGCTGCTCGCGCTCAGCGGGCTCGCGCTGGCAGTCGCCCTCGGCGCCCCGCAGCTGGTCGAGCTGCTCGCCCCCGGCCTGGCCAACCCCGGCCTCGCCGTCACCTGCACCCGGATCACCGCGATCACCGTGCTGCCGTTCGGCGTGGTCGGCTACCTCGCCGCCGCGCTGCGCGCCCACCACTGCTTCACCGCGCCGGCCGGCATCTACGTCGCCTACAACGTCGGCATCCTCGCCGTGCTGCTCGGCTGCCAGTCCTTCCTGGGCGTGCGCTCCGCCGCCCTCGGCGTCGCGCTCGGCAGCCTGCTGATGGCCGCTCTGCTGGTCGCCCCGTTCCTGCGCCGGCTGCGCCAGGGCGCGGGCCCGGGACCGCAGTCCGGCGCGGGCCGCGCCCGCCGCTCCCGCAAGGCGCTGGTGCTGATGCCGTTCGCCCTGCTGCCGGTGGCCGCGTTCACCCTGACCCGCCAGTCGCAGGTCTTCGTCGAGCGCTACCTCGGCTCGGCGCTGCCGCCCGGCACCATCTCGCACCTCAACTACGCCGCCAAGGTCTCCCAACTGGCCATGACGGCCGGCATCCTGATCTGCACCGTCACCTTCCCGCTGGTCGCCCGGGCGCTGGCCGCCGGGGACCTCGCCGCCGCCCGGGACCGGGTCGAGAAGGACCTCGGCCAGGCCGCGGCGGTCGTCCTGGGCGGCACCGCCTTCCTGATGGCCTGCGCCCCCTCGGTGGTCTCGCTGCTCTTCCAGCGCGGCGCCTTCGGCCCGCAGGACACCGCCGCCACCGCCGCCGTCATCCGGGTCTACAGTTTCGGCCTGCCCGCCCAGGCGCTGATCGGCGTGATGATCCGCCCGTACTTCTCGCTGCGCCCGGTGGTCCGCCGGGCCGACGATCCGGGCACCGAGGACGGCGGCCGCCGGCTGCTGGACTGGTTCCCGGTCGCCGCGATGCTGCTCGGCCTCGGCGTCACCGTCGTGGTCAGCCTGCTCGCCACCCCCCGCTTCGGCGCCCTCGGGCTCGCCGCCGGGAACGCGGCCGGCATCACCGCCACCGCCGCGCTGCTGCTGCACGGCCTGGTGCTGCGCGGCATCCCGCTGCGGCTGCGCCGGGTGCTCGGCGGCCACGCCCGGCTGGTGGCCGCCGCCGGCGGCGCCACCGCCCTCGGCGCCGCCGTCGCCGGGCTGGCCACCGGCCCCCTGCTCTCCACCCTCCTCGGGGGCCTCACCGTGGCGCTGGCCTTCGCCGTCCTCGGCACCGGCCTCGGCGCGCGTGAGGTGCGCGGCCCGGTCCTCGCCGTGGCCCGGGCCCTGAACCCGCCAACCGTCGCCGATGAAGGGAAGCTTCCCCATGGACAATGAACGGGGAACCGTCCGTTCGGCCCAGGCGGGCGTCCGCCGCCAGGCCGTACCGGCCGCAGCCGCACCACGCGGCGACCTCCCGTACACCGACCCGGCCGGGCCGACGGCGCAGCTGCCCAGGAGCCGCCGCCCGCTCGGCGAACCGTCCGGCCCCGGTTCCTCCTCGCCGTGGATCCTGATGTACCACTCGGTGGCGGTCGAGAAGGAGGACCCGTATCAGCTGACCGTCAGCCCCGAGCGGTTCGCCGAGCAGGTCGCCTGGCTGCACCGGCGCGGGCGGCGCGGCGTCTCCGTGCGCGAGCTGATGCGGGCCCGGGCCGTCGGCCGGGACGACGGACTGGTCGGGCTGAGCTTCGACGACGGCTACGCGGACTTCGCGCACCACGCCGTGCCGATCCTCCAGGCGTACGGCTTCACCGCCACCGCGTACGTGGTCGCCGACCTGCTCGGCCGGGACAACGGCTGGGACGCCAAGGGGCCGCGCAAGCAGCTGCTCACCGTCCAGGAGGTCACCGAACTCGCCGCCGCCGGTTGGGAGATCGGCTCGCACGGCCTCGGCCACCAGGCGCTGCCCGGCCTGCCGGCCGACGTCCTGGCGGTGCAGACCCGGGAGAGCCGGCGCCTCCTGGAGGAGGTGGTCGGCGGCCCGGTCACCGGCTTCTGCTACCCGTACGGCGCCGTCGACCTGCCCGCCACCGAGGCCGTCCGCGACGCCGGCTACGACTACGCCTGCGCCATCGCGCACTCCCCGCTCACCGGCCGCTTCGCGTTGCCCCGCTGCTACGTCGGCGACCGCGACGGCGCCTGGCGGCTGCGCGCCAAACGCGGCCGGCAGCGGCTGCGCGACGCCGTCACCGAGCTGCGCCGAAGCCCCCTGGTCGCCCGGCGGGGGGCCCGGCCGTGAGGGTCCTGCACATCGTCACCGGCCTCGCCTCGGGCGGCGCCGAGCGCCAACTCCACCTGCTGCTGCGGCACTTGCCCGCACACCAGCAGTGCGAGGTGGTCGCACTGACCAACCCCGGCACGGTCGCCGCCGCGCTGCGCGCCGACGGGGTGACCGTCCACCACCTCGGCATGCGCGGCAACCGCGACCTGGGCGCGCTGCCCCGGCTGGTCCGGCTGGTCCGCTCCGGCCGCTACGACCTGGTGCACACCCACCTGTACCGGGCGCAGCTGTACGGCCGGCTGGCGGCCCGGCTCGCCGGGGTCCGCACGGTGGTCTCCACCGAGCACTCGCTGCACGCCGGGGTGATCGAGGGCCGCCCGGTCACCCGCGGCGTCAAGGGCCTCTACCTGGCGGCCGAACGGCTCGGCAGCACCACCGTCGCGGTCTCCCGGCAGGTCGCCCAGACGCTGCACTCCTGGGGCGTCCCGCCGACCCGGGTCGAGCTGATCCCCAACGGCATCGACACCGCGCGCTACCACCGCCCGGCGGCCGACCGGGCCGCGACCCGCTGCCGGCTGCGGGCCGAACTCGGCCTGCCGGAGGGGAGCTGGGTGGTCGGCGGAGTCGGCCGACTGGTCCCCGGCAAGCGCTTCGAGGTGCTGCTGGAGGCCCTCGCCGCACTCGACCCGGCCGCCCGGCTGGTGCTGGTCGGCGCGGGCCCGGAGCGCGCCGCGCTGGAGCACCGGGCCGCCGAACTCGGCGTCCGGGAAAGACTGGTGCTCACCGGCGAGCGCGACGACGTGCCCGACCTGCTGACCGCCCTGGACGTGCTGGCCGCCCCCTCCACCGCGGAGACCTTCGGCCTCGGCATCCTGGAGGGCCTCGCGGCCGGCCTGCCGGTGCGGCACAGCGCCTGCCCGGCGCTCGACGAACTGCCGCCCAGCGCCGCCCCGCAGGCCCGCCGGATCCCGTCCGAGGGCGCCGCGTACGCCGCCGCGCTGCGCGATCTGCGGCACCTGAACGACCACAACTCCGACCCGCTGCCGCACCCCCCGGCGGTCGGCCACTACGACATCGCCCGGGTCGCCGCAGACCTGGGCGCCCTCTACGACCGGCTGGCCCGCGCTTGACCGCCCGCCGCCGCCGGAACCGCCGTCACATACCCAAGGAGTCACACCCATGACCACACCGCGCCGAAGGGCCCGCCACCTGGTCCGCCGCTGGTGGCCGGTGGCACTCGCGGTGCCGCTGGGCGCCGCGGCCGGCGCCGGGTACGCCGTCGTCTCGCACCCCTCGTACGCCGCCAGCGCCTACGTCCTCGTGGTGCCGCAGAACCCGGGGGAGGCCGCCACCGCGACCAACTTCGCCCAGGCGTACGGGCGGTTGGCGGGCCAGCCGCAGGTGCTCGCGGTGGCGGCCGCCGAGACCGGCCACACCCGCGCCGAGCTGGAGTCCCTGGTGCACGGGACCACCTCCCCGGACGCCCCGATGATCGAGATCACCGGCACCGGGACGCGCCCCCAGGAGGCGGCCCAGACCGCCGACGCGGTGGCCCGCTCACTGGTCTCCTTCGCGAACACCAGCAGTAGGGACACCGGCGTCCGGCTGGTGACGCTGGCCCCGGCCGCCGAGCCGGACAGGCCGACCACCCCGTCCGCCACGCTGGACGTCGCGGTCGGCGGCGCGGCCGGGCTGCTGGTGGGGGCCCTGGTGATGATGACCCGCCGCCGGGGCGAGGCCGCCCTGCCGGAGGCCGCCGAGCCCGTCGAGGCCGCCGGGGCCCCGGTGGAGCCGACGACGCCGGCCACCCCCCGCCCGCGCGGCGAGGAGCCGCCTGCCGCCGACCGGGACGGGCGGGCAGACCAGGCAGACCGGGCCGACAGGACCGGCCAGGCGGAGGAGACCGGGAAGGCCGCGGAGGCCGAGAAGGCGGAAGGGAAGCCCGGGAAGGCCGAGGCCGCGAAGAACAGCGCCGAGGAGCCCCCGGCCAAGGAGAAGGCCGCGGCCGGGAGCGGGCGATGAGCACTGAGACCCGGCACACCGGCCTCCCGGCCCAGCCGGCTGCGCCGGGCTGGACCACCGAGCTGCGCCGGGAGGACGACGCCCTGGACGCCCTTGCCGAGGAGTGGGACGACCTGGCCGCCCGCTGCCGGACCGCCACCTTCTTCCAGGCCGCCGACTGGCAGCGCTCCTGGTGGCGCCACTACGGCAGCCCGGGCGGCCTGCTGGTGGTGCTCGTCCGCCGGGACGGCCTGCTGGTCGGCGCGGGCGCCTTCAGGCGCCGCGGCGGCCCGCTCGGTGGGCTGACCGCCCTGGGCGCCGGGCTGGTCGACTACTCCGACGTGCTGCTCGACGACGACTGCGCCGACCGCGCCGCCGCCGAGTTCGCCGCCGCCCTCCCGCTCACCCGCCCGTGGCACTCCCTGGAGCTGCGCGAGGTGCACCCCGAGGCGGCGGTGCAGCGGGTGTACGAGCACTGGCACGGCCGGCGCCGCCGCTACCAGGACTCGCTCTGCCAGTACCTGCCGGCCGTCCCGATGGACCGGCTGCTCAAGCGGGTGCCCGGCAAGACCGCGCAGCGCAGCCGGGTGAAGCTGCGCAAGATCGCCGAGGCCGGGGTGCAGGTCAGCTCGACGCCGGCGGCCGAGGTGCCGGCGGCGCTGGAGGGCCTGCTGCGGCTGCACTTCCTGCAGTGGCAGGAGCGCGGCGTCACCCCGGAGCACCGCACCGAGCGCTTCGCCCGCCACCTGACCGAGTCCACCGTCGGCCTGGTCGCCACCGGCAGGGCGGCCGTCCACCAGTTCCGGCTGAACGGCGAACTGGTCGCGGTGAACCTGCTGCTGCTCTGCCCCTCCTTCGGCGGCCTGTACATGTACGGCGCGCACCCGGTGCTGCGCGAGCGGCTGGACATCGCCGGGCTGCTCTTCAGCGCGGCCCTGGACGAGACGGTCGGCGCGGGCGTCCCGCTGCTCGGCCTGCTGCGCGGCCAGGAGCCGTACAAGCAGCGCTGGCGGCCGGACCAGCTGTCCAACCAGCGCCTGCTGTTCGGTCCGCCCGGGCCGGCGCCGGCGGCCGTCGCCCGGTCCGGCGCGGTGCGCGTCCGCCAGCAGGCGGCGCACGTGCTGCGGACCCGCTTCCCGCGGCTCAAGGAGGCCCTGCTGGCCCGCCGCCGCGGCTGACCGCCCCTGCCCCCCGCCCCTGCCCCCCCGCCCGGGCTCAGCGCCGGGCGGGCGTCCGGGTGGGCGTCCGGGCCGCCGAGGGACTCGCGGACGGGCTCGCCGAGGGGCTCGCCGACGTGGTGGCCGGGAGGCCCGGCGACGGGCTCGCGGACGGGCCGGGCACCACGTTCGGGGCCCCGGGTACGGCCGACGGCCCGGGCGGGTGCGGCGGGACGATCGGCGGGACGGGTGCCTGGGGCGCCGTCGGCACCACCGCCGGCGCCCCCTTCGACCCGGACATCAGCTGCTTGAACCGGGCGGCGGAGCGCGGGTTGCGGTCGCACTCGAAGAAGCCGTGCGGGCAGTAGTCGGTGACGGTCTGGTAGGCGGTGTCGTGGGTGCGCATCCACTCGACCATCCGCTGCACGAACTCCGGGTTGTCGCCGTTGCGGAACAGCCCCCACTCCGGGTAGGAGACCGGCTTGCCGCGCTTGGCGGCGAACTCCACCTGGTCCTGCAGCCCGTACGGCTCGCGCACGTAGTCGTCGAAGGTGCCCCCGGCGGGCTGGTCGTAATTGTCCATGCCGATGATGTCGACCACGTCGTCGCCGGGGTAGCACTTGGTCCACGGGATGGCGTCCAGGCCCCGGTTCGGGGTGAAGTCGAAGCGGAACCGCTGCCCGGGCACCGAGCGCATCACGCCGACGATCCGCCGCCAGTACGCCTTCCACGCGGCCGGGTCGGGCTTGCAGCGGTGCGTGTAGGTGACGCCGTTCATCTCCCAGCCGAGGGTGAGCACGGTGTCCGCGCCGCCGAGGGAGACCAGCCGGTGCGCGAGCCGCAGGAAGTGCCGGTCGAAGTCCCCGCGCGCGCCCTGGGCGAGCAGCTTGGCGACCTGGCCGTCCGGCACGTTCGCCTCGTTGGGCACCAGCATCGGCACGCCGAGGACGAGCGTCCGGGACGGGTCGGCCAGCCGCCACTGCGACCACATGCCGAGCACCATCAGCTCGCCCTCGACGTCGGCCCAGCTGTTGCCCGCCAGGTAGGTGTGGCCGACTTGCAGGTTGGCATCGCCCAGCCACTGCGCGTACCGGCCGATCTGCGGGATGTAGTCGTCCCAGGAGCCGACGAAGGCGCCGAACGGCGGCTCGTGCTTGGGCCGCTGGACGGGCGGGCGGGGGGCGGCGCCGCGCGGCTCGAAGGCGTCCGAGGAGAGGGTGTGCCGTTCGGTCTGGCTGAGCGGCGACCCGGCCGGGACGCTGGCCGTGGCCATCAGCAGCAGGGCGGCGGCGGCCAGCGTCAGGCGGCCGATTCGCATGGTCTCTCCTCCGGGCGTCGCGGGGCGGGGGCGCACTGGACGGACCGTGGCGCTCCGCTCGCCGACAGTAGGCCCGGCGCGCGTCGGAAAAGCCGAATGTCACCCTAAAGTGGGCGATATTCGAACGCCGTCTGCCGCAACGCCCGGCCGGGCCCCGCCGCGTGTATCAGCTCTGTAACGGTCCGGCCGGGCCCCGGCGCCCGGCCCCGGAGCGGGCGCCGGCCCGGCCGCGGCACCGACGGTGCAGGTGGGCGGGCGGGTGCGCGAGGAGGGCGCGCGCGGCCGGACGCGCGGTCCGAGGGGTGGGGCGGGGGCGATTCCAGGCTGACTCGCGTGCCCGGTGAAAGGTACGCTCCGGCCGTGTCCTGGAAGCCGCTGCGTGTACTGACCCCCCGCTCGACCCTGCCTGCCCTGGCGGTGATGCTGGTCCTTGCGGCCGGTGCGGCGGCGCACGCCAACAAGCCGGTGCCGTTCGGCGACCGGGTGGCGGGGCCGGGCGAGGCGGAGGCGACGCCGGTCAGCACGCAGTCGCTGAGCACGGCCGACCTGGACCTGAAGGTCGGCCCCGGACTGGAGGCCTTCCACCGGCAGAGCGGCGAGCAGGCCTGGTCCTACCGCCGCGAGGGCGCCACCGCGCTGTACCTGTCGATGGCGGGGGACAACGCCATCGTGGTCTGGGACGACGGCCTGGTCACCTCGGTGCGCCCGGGCGACCACGAGGTGCGCTGGCACCGGGCGGTGCCCGGCCTGGCGGACTGGCTGCGCGGCGACGGCGAGCCCGGCGCCGACAAGCGCACCGACGCGCAGCGCAAGGAGCTGGCCCAGGAGCGGGCCGCGGCGGCCCTGCACACCGTCCCGCAGGGCGGCTCCGCCTGGGTGGCCGTGGTGACCCCGAACCTGACCATGGGCCTGCGCGACGCCGACGGCGACCTGCGCTACAACTCCAAGCCGCCCAGCGGCTGCGTCTACGACCCGCTGCGCACGGTCGGCACCGAGTACGCCGTGCTCGTCCCGCGCAGCTGCACCAACAGCGCCGGGCAGGCCGTCTCCGGCGGCATCAACGGGTACCGGCTGGACAGCACCGGCTGGCAGCTGAACACCGGCCCGAGCGCCTCGATCAAGGCGCTGGACGGCAGCCGGGTGCTGATCACCGACGGCCCGATCGTTCCGGCCCGGGTGTTCGACACCAAGGCGGCCGCCCCAGAGGCGGCCTGCGGCAGCCCGTCCGCGCCGTTCGCGGCGGTCCGTCCGCAGGGCGGCTGCACCGACCCGGCGGCGAGCCCGGCCCAGGACGCCCCGGCCGGTCCGGACACCCCGGCGGGTGACCAGCCGCCCGTGCAGCCCGAGGCGCAGCAGCCTCAGCAGTCCCAGCAGTCCCAGCAGTAACGCCGGACCGCCGGTACCCCTGGGTGGTAGCCCCGGGGGTTCCCGCGCGGCCCGGTAGACTTGCCGTCATGGCTGACTTCTCCGGGCAATAGCGGGCGCGCGGCACCGCCCCGTGCGCTGTGCCGACCACCGACGACGCCCCTTCCCGCTGCCCGGCCCCGGGCCCCGTCCGGCCGCCCGCCCACGTCCCAGGAGTAGTTTCCGCCATGATTTCCGCCACCGCCCTTGAGCTGCGCGCCGGTGCCCGAATCCTGATCGAGTCCGCCAACTTCAAGGTCGCCGCCGGCGACCGGATCGGCCTGGTCGGGCGCAACGGCGCCGGCAAGACCACGCTGACCAAGGTGCTGGCCGGCGAGGGCATGCCGGCCTCGGGCACGGTGACCCGCTCCGGCGAGGTCGGTTACCTCCCGCAGGACCCGCGCACCGGCGACCTGGACGTCCTCGCCAAGGACCGCATCCTCTCCGCCCGAGGCCTCGACACCGTGCTCAAGAAGATGCGCGAGAACGAGGACCGGATGGCCAACGGCCAGGGCGCCACCCGGGACAACGCGATGAAGAAGTACGCGCGCCTGGAGACCGAGTTCCTCACCAAGGGCGGGTACGCCGCCGAGGCCGAGGCCGCCACCATCGCGGCCGCCCTGGGCCTGCCGGACCGCATCCTGAACCAGGAGCTGCACACCCTCTCCGGTGGTCAGCGCCGCCGCGTCGAGCTGGCCCGGATCCTGTTCTCGGACTCCGACGTGCTGCTGCTCGACGAGCCCACCAACCACCTCGACGCGGACTCGATCGTCTGGCTGCGGGACTTCCTGAAGACCTACAAGGGTGGCTTCATCGTCATCTCGCACGACGTCGAACTGGTCGAGACGGTCGTCAACAAGGTCTTCTACCTGGACGCCAACCGCTCCGCCATCGACGTCTACAACATGGGCTGGAAGCAGTACCAGCAGCAGCGCGAGGACGACGAGAAGCGCCGCAAGCGCGAGCGGGCCAACGCCGAGAAGAAGGCCGCGACCCTCAACTCCCAGGCCGACAAGATGCGGGCCAAGGCGACCAAGACGGTGGCCGCGCAGAACATGGCCCGCCGTGCCGAGAAGCTGCTCTCCGGCCTGGAGCAGGTGCGCCAGAACGACAAGGTCGCCAAGCTGCGCTTCCCGGACCCGGCGCCCTGCGGCAAGACCCCGCTGATGGCCAGCGGGCTCTCCAAGTCCTACGGTTCGCTGGAGATCTTCACCGACGTCGGCCTGGCCATCGACCGCGGTTCGCGGGTCGTCATCCTCGGCTTCAACGGCGCGGGCAAGACCACCCTGCTGCGGATGCTCGCCGGGGTGGAGCAGCCGGACACCGGCGAGGTGATCCCGGGCCACGGTCTGAAGATCGGCTACTACGCCCAGGAGCACGAGACCCTGGACCCGGACCGCACGGTGCTGGAGAACATGCGTTCCTCCGCGCCGGACACCGACCTGGTGCAGATCCGCAAGATCCTCGGCTCCTTCCTGTTCTCCGGCGACGACGTCGACAAGCCGGCCGGGGTCCTCTCCGGCGGCGAGAAGACCCGGCTCGCGCTGGCCTCGCTGGTGGTCTCCAGCGCCAACGTGCTGCTGCTCGACGAGCCCACCAACAACCTCGACCCGGCCAGCCGCGAGGAGATCCTCGGCGCCCTGCGCGAGTTCAGCGGCGCGGTCGTGCTGGTCACCCACGACGAGGGCGCCGTCGAGGCGCTCCAGCCGGAGCGGATCATCCTGCTGCCGGACGGGGTCGAGGACCTCTGGAGCCCGGCGTACGCCGATCTGGTCTCGCTGGCCTGACCGGGTGTAGACGCGATCTCCGCTTTTAGGACCAGAAAAACTAGTACTTACGGCGTGTCCGGGAATGAAGAAAGCCTGGATTCCGTTTAAGGACTTCCTGTCGGCCCGCCACTCGATCGTGGTCGGGCCGACACTGCTGATCAGCCCTTTCTCGGCGGACGGCGGAATCCGCCCGGGGGCGCGCACTCTACGTGAGCGCCCTGATGCGCTCGGATCACCACCGCAGGACCACGCATTCCCGACATCGACCTTGCCGAATGGGTGGCCAGGACGCGGTGGATGGGTGATCATGGGAATCTGACCGAGCAACGCTACGAGGAGGCACGGGTGGCCGAGACTCTGAAAAAGGGCAGCCGGGTGACCGGTGCCGCGCGTGAGAAGCTCGCGGCCGATCTCAAGAAGAAGTACGACTCCGGGGCGAGCATTCGCGCTCTCGCGGAGGAGACCGGTCGTTCGTACGGCTTTGTGCACCGGATGCTGAGCGAGTCCGGAGTCATTCTCCGGGGCCGCGGTGGTGCCACGCGTGGCAAGAACAAGGCGACCGCCGGGGCCGGTTCCTGACGGTCCATCAGCTTATCGCTGGATGGCGCGGCGGCAGGGCGCCGGCTGAGGAGACGAGAATCGATCGTCCGCCCTCGGGTCGAGTGGACCGGCCGCCGATCGTCATGTCCGGGGTGTCGTCCGCCCCCCGGTGCCTCCCGTCCGTCGATCTTTCCGGGCCGGCGCCCTGCCGCCGTGCGCCCGGGTTTGTTACTCTCCGGTAGCCAAGCCCCTCGCCACCGGAGGTCCCCGCATGACCGCCCCCGTCACCGACCCGCAGGCCCCGAGCTGGGAGCAGGACGGCGTCCGCCTGGAGATCGACGGCGAGCTCGCCGTCGTCACCCTGTGTCAGCCCAAGCGGCGCAACGCCCAGTCGCCCGCCCTGTGGCGCGCCCTCGCCGCCGCGGGCCGTGACCTGCCCGGCGGCGTCAGGGTGGTCCTGCTGCGTGCGGAGGGCGTCTCCTTCTCGGCGGGCCTGGACCGGGCCATGTTCACCCCCGAGGGCATCCCCGGCGAGCCCACCTTCCTCCAGCTCGCCGGCGCCCCCGACCAGAAGCTCGACGACACCATCGCCTCCTACCAGGAGGCCTTCACCTGGTGGCGCCGCCCCGACCTGGTCTCCATCGCCGCCGTCCAGGGCCATGCCGTCGGCGCGGGCTTCCAGCTCGCCCTCGGCTGCGACCTGCGCGTCGTCGCCGACGACGTCCAGTTCGCCATGAAGGAGACCTCGCTCGGCCTCGTCCCCGACCTGGCCGGCACCAAGCCGCTCACCGAACTCGTCGGCTACGCCCGGGCGCTGGAGATCTGCGCCACCGGCCGCTGGGTCGGCGCCGAGGAGGCCGCCGCCATCGGGCTGGCCAACCTGGCCGTCCCCGGTGCGGAGCTGGAGGCCGCCGCCCGCGACCTCGCCGCCGCCCTGCTGGCCGCGCCGCGCAACGCCGTCATCGAGACCAAGGCCCTGCTCCAGGGCGCAGCCGGCCGCTCCTTCGACGAGCAGCGCTCGGCCGAACGGGCGGCGCAGGCCCGCCGCCTGCGGGACCTCGCCGGGATCGGCGACTAGGTCCCGTCCGGCTGCGTCGGGTGAACGGGCCCGGCCCGGGGAGTGCTCCCCGGGCCGGGCCTTCGGCGTTCCCGGAGGCGTCCCGGTGGCCCTCCCCGGCGGGCGCGGAACGTGGCGAAATGCCAGAGTTATGGAGATTTGCGATATAGCTGGAGCCGTACGACGGGAGATGCGCCCCCATGCCTGACACTCCGACGCCCGCCACCATGCACAAGAACCCCGGCCACGCCGCGGCCGCCGGCTCCGCCGCCGCTCACACACCGTCCTCGCCGTCCACGGCCTCCGCCGCAACCGACGCCGGCAAGCCGACCGGCGAGCGCGGCCGCACGGCGCTGGCCGTCGGCGTGGTCGAGAAGATCGCCGGGATGGCCGCCCGCGAGGTCACCGGCATCCACGCCCTCGGCTCCGGCCTCGCCCGCACCTTCGGCGCGATGCGCGACCGGGTGCCGGGAGGCAAGTCCGGCGTCGGGCGCGGCATCAAGGCCGAGGTCGGCGAGAAGCAGACCGCCATCGACATCGCCCTGGTCGTCGAGTACGGCGTGGTCATCCCCGAACTCGCCCGCCAGGTACGGGAGAACATCATCGACGCGGTCGAGCGGATGACCGGCCTGGAAGTCGTCGAGGTCAACATCGCGGTCAACGACGTCCACCTCCCCGACGAGCCGGACGTCGAGGAGGAGGAAGAGGAGACGGTCGTCACGGGGCAGCGGCCCAAGCTCAAGTAGCGAGCCCACGAAGCGCCCGGCGGCGGGCGGCAGCGAGGACGAGGAGTAGCGGATGAACCTGGCCATCGTCGGCCTGGTGGTGGGCATGGCCCTCGGCTTCGCCGGGTACTTCGGCGGCTTCGCGGCGTTCCTGCTGGTCGCCGCGCTCGGGCTGGTCGGCTTCGTGGCCGGCCGCCTGCTGGAGGGCGACATCGAGCTGGGCGACCTCGGCGACCTGCTCCGCGGCCGCGACCGGCGCCGTTGATGGCGGCCCCCACCACCAGTGCCCGCCGCGAACCCGCCGCCCGGGGCCGGCTCCGGATCGCCGACCGCGTCTACGCCCGCATCGCCGCCCGGGCCGCCCGCGAGGCCCTCGCCGACGCCTGGACCGGCCGCACCGCCAAGGGCGCGCCGCCCGCCGTCTCGGTGGCGGCGCCCGGCAGCACCGTGACCGTCCGGGTCGCCGTCGCGCTGCCCTTCCCCGCCGACCTCGCGGCGCTCGCCCGGGCCGTCCGCGAACGCGTCGCCGCGCAGGTCGCCGGGTTCACCGGGACCAGGGTGTCCGAGGTGGTCGTTGTCGTGGAGCGGCTGGTGACCGGGGGAGTGTCATGAGTGCGGGGGGCGAACCGGCGCCCGGCGAGGCGGCGACGCGGGCCGGGGGAGCGGCGACGGCGGCCGGGGACGGGCCCCAGCCGGGGAAGGTGCGGCGGCCGCGGGCGCCGCGGGCCGTCGTCGCGGCGATCGTCGCCACCGTGCTGCTGGTGCTCGCGGGCGCGCTGCTGTACGACGTGATCGCCGTCCGTGCCGGGTACCCGACCCGCCGGTGGCGCGCCCGGATCGCCGAGGAACTGGCCACCCGTCACCTCGACTACCTGTGGGCGCTGGTGGGTGCCGGCGCCGCCGTCCTCCTCGGCGGGGTGCTGCTCTGGCTGGCCCTCGCCCCCGGTCTCGGCCGCTGGCTCCCGCTGCGCCCGCACGGCGACACCGGCGCCGCCATCGACCGGGCCGGCATCGGGCACCTGCTCGCCGACCGCGTCGCCGGACTCCAGGGCATCGACCAGCTGCGGATCCGGATCAGCCGCCGGCGCGTCCGGGTCACCCTCATCGGGGCGGTGGACCCGGTGTCGGTCCAGCGCCAACTGCGCGACGAGCTGGCACGGGTGACGCTGGCCCGGCCGCTGCGCCTGGACGTGCGGGCGGCGCCCGGGGCGGGGGCGGCGGGATGAGGCGGACGGTCGTCAACCGGGTGCTGCTGGGGGTGGTCGGAGCGGTACTGCTGGCCGCCGGTGTGCTGGTGCTGGCCGGCGGGTTCGACCTGTACCGGCGCCTCGGCGTCGACCCGCCCGGCTGGTGGCCGCTCACCTCCCCGGACCAGCCGGTGCTCAGCGCCCGCTCGCGCACCCGCTGGGCGGATTCGGCCTGGTGGTGGCCCACCGTCATCGGCGGGCTGGCCGTGGTGGTCGGGGGCACCGCCTGGTGGCTGGTGGCGCAGCTGCGGCGCAACGGTCCGGCCGGCCTCGTCGTGCCGACGCCCGGCGCCACCGGACTCCGCCTGCGGGTCCGCACCCGGGCGCTGGAGGAGGCGCTGGAGGCCGGGACGGCCACGCTCCCCGAAGTCGAGCGCGCGGGCGTACGCCTGGTGCGCGCACCCGGGCACCCGCGGCTGCGGGGCACTGTCCGGCTCACCCCTGGTGGCGATCCGGCGGCCCTGGTGGAGCACTTCGACACCGGCCCGCGAACCGACGCCCGGACCAGCCTGGGCCTCCCGGAACTCCCCGCGGACCTGCGGATCCGGGTCCTCCAGGCCGCCCCGCCCGAGTCGCGACGGCGCCGCGGGCGGCGCAGGCCCCGGCGGGTGGAGTGAACCGGGGGCGGGCGGAACCGGACGCCCGCCCCCACGCTCTAGAGGGGCCGCAGGGCGCCGCCGTCGACGGGGATCATCACACCGGTCAGGTAGGAGGCGGCGGGGGAGAGCAGGAAGGCCGCGACCTTGCCGAACTCCTCCGGGGTGCCGTAGCGGCCGAGCGGGATGGTCGCGACGGCCTGGGCGCGGGCGCCGTCCGGGTCGCCGCCCAGGGAGTCCAGCTCGCGCACCCGGTCGGTGTCGATCCGGGCCGGGAGCAGGCCCACCACCCGGATGCCGCGCGGGCCGAGCTCGTCGGCGAGGGACTTGGCGGCCATCGCCAGCCCCGGGCGCAGGCCGTTGGAGATGCCTAGGCCGGGGATCGGCTGGCGCACCGAGCCGGAGAGCACGAAGCCGATCACACCGCCCTCGCCGAGGGCTGCGGCGGCGGCGCGGGCGAGCCGCAGCGCGCCGAGGAAGACCGACTCGAACGCGTCGCGCCAGGCCTCCTCGGGGGCGGTGGCCACCGGGCCGGCCTGGGGGCCGCCGACGCTGATCAGAATGCCGTCGAGCCGGCCGAAGTGCCCGGTCGCCTCGGCGATCAGCCGTTCGGCGGTCGCCGGGTCGGCGTTGTCGGCGGCCAGACCGTGGGCCGTCCCGGCGCCGCCGATGGCGTCCAGCTCGGCGACGGCGGCGGCCACGGACTCCTTGCCGCGCCCGCTGACCAGCACCCGGGCTCCGTCGGCGGCCAGTTCCCGGGCGGCGGCGAAGCCGAGGCCCCGGGTGGCGCCGGTGGCCACGTACACCTTGTCCTTCAGTCCAAGATCCATGGGGACCATCCTGCCGGGTGGCGGGCGCGAGGGGGAGGGCTCTGGGGGCTGGGACGGGGTGACGTGGCGCCGGGGGCGGGCTGGCGTTGACGTCCGGGTCAAGGTCTACCGTCGGTCCCGGCGGCGTGCGGAGGCGGGCCGGGAGAGCGGGTGCGGGGATGCGGATCGGGGAGCTGGCGGAGCGGGCGGGGACGACCACCCGGGCGCTGCGGTACTACGAGCAGCTCGGTCTGCTGCCGGCCCGCCGGGCGGGCAACGGCTACCGGGCGTACGACGAGGAGGACCTGCGGCTGCTGCGGCAGATCCGGACGCTGCAGGACTTCGGGTTCGGCCTGGAGGAGACCCGCCCGTTCGTGGAGTGCCTCCAGGCGGGCCACCCCGAGGGCGACTCCTGCCCGGCCTCGCTGGAGGTGTACCGGCGCAAGCTCGCCGAACTGGACGAGTGCATCGCCCGGCTGCAGGACGTCCGGGCCCGGGTGGCCGGGCAGTTCGACCGGGCGGTACGGGCCCGGGACGGGCTGGCGGCCGAGCCCTCCGGACAGCCGCCGCGCTGTGAACTGGCGAACGAATGGGCGAAGGAGTAGACGATGGTGCAGATCCCAGGGGTGCCCGCGGTGACGGACGACACGTTCGCCGCGGAGGTGCTGGCGGCCGAAGGGCCGGTGCTGGTGGACTTCACGGCGGACTGGTGCCCGCCGTGCCGGATGATGGCGCCGGTGCTGGCGGACGTCGCCCGCGAGGAGGCGCACCGGCTGCGGGTGGTCAGCGTGGACGTGGACCGCAATCCGCGCACCCAGGCGGCGTACGGGGTGCTGTCGATGCCGACGCTGATGGTGTTCCGCGGCGGCGAGCCGGTGCGCTCGGTGGTCGGCGCCCGCGCCAAGGCGCGGCTGCTGCGCGAGCTGGAGGACGTGCTGTAGGCGGTACCCCTGGGCGTTCCCCGGGGCCGGGGCCTCGGGCCGGGGCCCTCAGGCCGCCGGTACGGCCTCGACCGGCACCTCGGCCTCGGCGGCCTGCTTGGCCCGGTCCTTGGCCTCGCGGCGGGCCAGCACCCCGACCCCGACCGGGATCATCGCGGTGAACAGCCACCACTGGATCGCGTACGCCATGTGCGGGCCGATGTCGGAGTGGTTGGGCTCGGGGATCAGCTCGGGCTGGTCGGCGGGGGCCGGGGTGGTGGCGGTGAGCTCCAGGTAGCCGCCGAGCACGGTGGTGACGCCGGTCTCCTTGGCCTGCTGCTCGGTGTTGATCAGGTTGAACTGCCGGTCGGGCAGGCCGGCGCGGTCCTTGATGCCGCTGCTGCCCGTGGTCTCGTCGGCACGCATCCGACCGGTGAGGGAGACCTCGCCGGTCGGGGCGGCCGGGACCGTCGGGTAGGCGGTGGCGCCGCCGTCGCCGGCCACCCAGCCGCGGTTGACCAGGATGCTGCCCCTGCCGTCGGAGAGTTCGAGGGGGGTGATGACGAAGTACCCGATCGTGTCCCCGCTGGAGTCGGTCCGCTTGCGGACGACGAACTCGTGCGCCGTGTCGTACTGCCCGGTCGCCGTCACCGGGTGCCAGATGAGGTCCTTGGGCACCGCGAAGCCGGGGGCCGACGACACGGTGTCGAACGGCACCGGCGCGACGGTGAGGGCCTTGCCGATCAGGTCGTTCCGGGCCACCCGCGCCTCGTGGCGGTGCAGCTGCCAGAAGCCCAGCTCGATCGTCGCGGGGATCAGCAGCAGCGCGATCAGCATGGTGATCAGCCACTGGCGGGTCAGCAGAAAACGGTACACATGGGCACGGTACGCCGACTTCACATCCGGCTCACGCACCGGGGTGCGGGGCGACTTCGCGGAGCAGCTGGAGGAAGGCGTCCTCGCCGACCACCGGCGTGCCGACCTCGCGGGCCCGGCGGGCCTTGCCGCTCCAGCTGTTCGGCTCGTTGGTGACCAGCAGGCTGGTGACCCGGCTCACCGAGGTGGCGATGTGCAGGCCGGCCTCGGCGGCGCGGTCCTCCAGCAGCTCCCGGTCGGTGGCGGTGTCGCCGGTGAAGGCCACCCGCATGCCCTGCACCAGCGGCTTGCCGTCCTCCCAGCGCCCCGGGTTGGGGTACGGGCAGGGCGGGCGCTTCTTGGCCTGGCGGTAGGCGGCGCCCGTCCAGGAGGCGCGGCCGGGGGTGGCGGGCTCGTCCTCGCCGAGGTCGGTGACGGCCACGCAGGCCTGCATCGGCAGCGGGACGCCGCCCTGGCGGGCCAGGTGCAGGCTGGGGCGGAACGCCTCGGCGAGCACCCGGGCGTCGTCCAGGGCGTTGTGCGCGTGCTGCTGGCGGACGCCGAAGTGGGCGGCGAGCGAGGACAGCTTGCCGTTGGGCAGCGGCAGCCGCAGGTCACGGGAGAGCACCATGGTGCAGATCCGCTGCTCGACGGGGGCGCGCAGGCCGGCCCGGGAGAACTCGCGCGAGATCATGTTCCAGTCGAAGAGCGCGTTGTGGGCGACCAGGACCCGGCCGTTCAGCCGGTCGGCGAACTCGTCGGCGATCTGCGGGAAGGTCGGGGCGCCGGAGAGCAGCTCCGAGGTGAGGCCGTGGATCCAGACCGGGCCCGGGTCCCGCTGGGGGTTGACCAGGGTGTACCAGTGGTCGGTGACCTCGCCGTCCGGGTCCAGCTGGTAGACGCCCGCCGAGATGACGCGGTCCGAGCGGCCGAGGCCGGTGGTCTCGACGTCGACCACCGCGAAGCCCTCGGCGGGGGCGGCGGTGCGCTGGGCGGGGACCTGGACGGTCCGCGGCGCGCCGTACGTCTCGGGCTGGATCGGTTGCATGGTCCAACAGGATAAGCGCCGCCGGGCCCGCGTCCGGTCGAAATGTTCCGGCCGAGCGACCGGAATAGAGTATTCCGCATAGGCGTCGCCTATCCGGTCGACGCCATCCACCGGCTGTCGACACCCCCCGACGGCCGACTCCGTAAGGACGAACTCCCATGCGCGCCACCGTGATCCACGGCCCCAATGACATCCGGATCGAAGAGGTCCCGGACCCGGTGATCCAGTACCCGACGGACGTCGTGGTGCGGGTGGTGAACGCCTGCATCTGCGGCAGCGACCTGTGGGCGTACCGCGGGGTGGCCCAGCGGGTGGCCGGGCAGCGGATCGGGCACGAGTTCCTGGGCGTGGTCGAGGAGGCGGGCGCCGAGGTGCGCGGCTTCGCGCCGGGCGACCTGGTGGTGGCGCCGTTCGTCTGGTCGGACGGTAGCTGCGACTTCTGCCGGGAGGGCCTGCAGACCTCCTGCCCGCACGGCGGGTTCTGGGGCCAGGTCGGCTCCGACGGCGGCCAGGGCGAGGCGGTGCGGGTGCCGTTCGCGGACGGCACGCTGGTGAAGCTGCCGAAGGAGGCCGCGGGCGACGAGAAGCTGCTGCCGGGGCTGCTGGCGCTGTCCGACGTGATGGCCACCGGGCACCACGCCGCCGTGTCGGCGCGGGTGCGCCCGGGCGTGACGGTCGCCGTGGTCGGCGACGGCGCGGTGGGCCTGTGCGGCGTGCTGGCGGCGCACCGGCTGGGCGCGGACCGCATCATCGCGCTGGGCCGGCACACCGCCCGCACCGACCTGGCCCGGCGCTTCGGCGCGACCGACGTGGTGGCCGAGCGTGGCGAGGCCGCGATCGAGGCGGTGAAGGAGCTGACCGGCGGCCAGGGCGCGCACGCCGTCCTGGAGGCGGTCGGGACCGAGGAGTCGATGCGCACGGCCGTTTCGATCGCCCGGGACGGCGGCGCGGTGGGCTACGTCGGCGTTCCGCACGGCGGCAGCGCGGGCGTCGACATCGGTCAGATGTTCGGCCGAAACGTTTCGCTCAACGGCGGCGTCGCCCCGGCCCGCGCCTACATCCCCGACCTGCTGCCGGACGTCCTCTCCGGAGCCATCGAGCCGGGTCTGGTGTTCGACCGCACGGTGGGCCTGGACGGTGTCCCGGACGGGTACCGGGCGATGGACGACCGCTCGGCGCTGAAGGTCCGGATCGCTTTCTGACGATGCGTCAGAAGGGGCGGCACTGCTGGACGGTGTCGCCCCTTCGGCATGTGGCGGCGGTGTTGTGAAGTGGCACGAGTGGTGGTTTTCGGCCAATTGGATAGCACGAGAGGGTGAACGACTGGCTGATCGCGGTCAACCCCTTTCGGGGCGGGCGCGACGCTCCTAGCATTGCGCGGCGCGCACACGGATTGTGACGCCCCTCACGTCCGATCGTTCCCCGCGTGCGACCGCTACGCCGAAGGAGTGAGGAGAGACAGAGTGGATTCGCCGCCGATCACCACTGCCCCTACGGAAGTCCAACTCATCGATGAGAGCGAGGAGTTCCGTACCCTGAGGCGCTCGTTCCGGAGCTTCGCCTTCCCGGTCACCATCGGCTTCGTGCTCTGGTACCTGCTCTACGTGCTGCTCTCCTGCTACGCGCCCGGCCTGATGGGCGCCAAGGTCGTCGGGCACATCAACGTGGCCCTGGTGTTGGGGCTGCTGCAGTTCGTCACCACCTTCGCCATCGCCGCCTGGTACGCCCGCTACGCCGACCGGCGGATCGACCCGACCGCCGCCGCGATCCGCGAGGCCCACGGCGCCGTCGTCCACGCTCCCCGGGAGTCCGCCGAATGAGCCTGCTCGCCAGCTCCGCCACGGAGCACCGCGGCATCACGATGACCCTCTTCGGGCTGTTCGTGCTGGCCACCCTCGCGATCACCGTCTGGGCCGGGCGGCAGACCAAGGACGCGGCCGACTTCTACGCCGGCGGCCGCGGCTTCACCGGATTCCAGAACGGCCTGGCCATCTCCGGCGACTACATGTCCGCCGCGTCCTTCCTCGGCATCGCCGGCGCCATCGCGCTCTCCGGCTACGACGGCTTCCTCTACTCGATCGGCTTCCTGGTCGCCTGGCTGGTCGCGCTGCTGCTGATCGCCGAACCGCTGCGCAACTCCGGCCGCTTCACCATGGCGGATGTCCTCGCGTTCCGGATGCGCCAGCGCCCGGTGCGCACCGCGGCGGGCGTCTCCACCATCGTGGTGTCGATCTTCTACCTGCTCGCCCAGATGGTCGGCGCCGGGACGCTGGTCGCCCTGCTGCTGGGGGTCAACGGGGACGCCGCCAAGCGCTGGACCATCGTCGCGGTCGGCGCGCTGATGGTCGTCTACGTGGTGATAGGAGGCATGAAGGGCACCACCTGGGTGCAGATCGTCAAGGCCGTGCTGCTGATCGCCGGCACCGCGCTGATGACCGTCCTGGTGCTCGCCAAGTACCACTTCAACCCCTCGGAACTGCTCGGCGCCGCCGCCAGCGCGAGCGGCAAGGGCGCGGCCTTCCTCGAACCGGGGCTGAAGTACGGGGCCAGCGACACCAGCAAACTCGACTTCATCAGCCTCGGGATCGCGCTGGTGCTCGGCACCGCCGGCCTGCCGCACATCCTGGTCCGCTTCTACACCGTGCCCACCGCCAAGGCGGCCCGGAAGTCGGTGCTCTGGGCGATCGGCATCATCGGCGTCTTCTACCTGATGACCCTGGCGCTCGGCTTCGGCGCGGCGGCGCTGGTCGGCCCCAAGGCGATCAAGGCGGCCAACGCCTCCGGCAACACGGCGGCCCCGCAGCTGGCCGAGGTGCTCGGCGGAGGCTCCGGCACCACCGGCGGCGCGATCCTGCTCGCGGTGATCTCCGCCGTCGCCTTCGCCACCATCCTGGCCGTGGTCGCCGGACTCACTTTGGCGTCCTCCGCCTCCTTCGCGCACGACCTGTACGCCAACGTGATCCGGCGCGGCAAGGCCACCGAGAAGCAGGAGGTGCTCTCGGCGAAGTGGGCCGCCGTCGCGATCGGCGCGGTGGCCATCGTGCTCAGCCTCTTCGCGGGCAAGCTCAACACCGCGGCCCTGGTCGCCCTGGCCTTCGCGGTGGCCGCCTCGGCGAACCTGCCCACCCTGCTCTACTCGCTGTTCTGGAAGCGCTTCACCACGTCCGGCGCGGTGAGCTCGGTCTACGCCGGTCTGATCAGCTCGGTGGTGCTGGTGGTCTTCTCCCCGGTCGTCTCCGGCGCGAAGACCTCGCTGTTCCCGGACACCGACTTCCACTGGTTCCCGCTGGAGAACCCCGGCCTGGTCTCCATCCCGATCGGCTTCCTGGCCGGGTGGATCGCCACCCTGCTGTCCAAGGACCGACCCGACCCGGCGAAGTACGCTGAACTGGAGGTCCGGGCGCTGACCGGGCTGGGCGCCCACTGACCAGGCGCCCACCGACCGACCGGCGATGACTATGCTGGCCCGGCCCGCCGTGACGGTGGCCGGGCCGGCCGCATTCTCGGGAAGGGACGCACGTGCTGCTCGACACCTTCGGACGCCAGGCCGTCGACCTGCGGGTATCCCTCACCGACCGGTGCAACCTCCGTTGCACCTACTGCATGCCGGAGGAGGGCCTGAGCTGGCTGGCCAAGCCCGAGCTGCTGACCGACGAGGAGATCGTCCGGCTGGTCACCCTCGCGGTGCGCGACCTGGGCGTCCGGGAGGTCCGCTTCACCGGCGGCGAGCCGCTGCTGCGCCCCGGCCTGGTCGCCATCGTCGCCGCCTGCTCGGAGCTGGAGCCGCGCCCCGAGCTGTCCCTCACCACCAACGGCATCGGGCTGGCCCGTACCGCGACGGCGCTGCGCGAGGCCGGGCTCGACCGGGTCAACGTCTCGCTGGACACCCTCGACCCCGAGGTGTTCCACACCCTCACCCGCCGCCACCGCCACCAGGACGTGTTGGCCGGGCTGGCCGCCGCCGAGACCGCCGGGCTGGCGCCGGTCAAGCTGAACGCGGTGCTGATGCGCGGGGTCAACGACCACGAGGCGCCCGACCTGCTGGCCTGGTGCCTGGAGCGCGGCTACGAGCTGCGCTTCATCGAGCAGATGCCGCTGGACGCCCAGCACGGCTGGGACCGCTCCGCGATGGTCACCGCCGAGGAGATCCTCGACCTGCTCGGTGCGCGGTTCGCGCTCACCCCGGAGCCGTCCGCCCGCCGGGGCACGGCACCCGCCGAACGCTGGCTGGTGGACGGCGGCCCGGCCCAGGTCGGCGTGATCGCCTCCGTCACCCGTCCGTTCTGCCGGGCGTGCGACCGGACCAGGCTGACCGCCGACGGGCAGGTGCGCAACTGCCTGTTCGCGACCGGGGAGACGGACCTGCGCACCGCCCTGCGCTCGGGCGCGGACGACGCCGAGCTGGGCGCGCTGTGGCGGGCGGCGATGTGGGGCAAGAAGGCCGGGGCCGGGATCGACGACCCGGAGTTCCACCAGCCCGAGCGGCCGATGTCGGCGATCGGCGGCTAGGGCGCGTATTCGGTCGTGATCAACGGGTCCGGGTGAGGTCCTTGATCCAGATCATCGCGCCACGGAGGTGGAGGCCTGCGAGGTAGCTGTCC